>CANJKA010000154.1 GCA_947474675.1 Flavobacteriales bacterium | reverse complement strand
TCAATTTATTAATTCAATTTATTAATTCAATTTATTAATTCAATTTATTAATTCAATTTATTAATTCAATTTATTAATTCATTTTATTAATAAAATTCGTTGTGCAAATCAATATTATTGTAATAATCCATAGGATAGGATTTAAATCCTATCCTATGGATTATTACACAAAAAAACGAACATCAAACAACGATCATCAACACCCCACCAAACCCCAAATAATTAATAGTATTCCAAACAAAACCTTTTTAGTATCTTTACAAAAAAAAATAACATGCCAGAAGTAGGAATCATAATGGGAAGTGCGTCAGATTTACCAATCATGCAAGATGCCGCAGATATTTTAAACGAATTCGGAATTAAATTTGAAATGAATATTGTTTCAGCTCATCGTACTCCTGAATTGATGTTTGATTACGCTAAAAACGCACATAAAAGAGGACTTAAAGTTATTATTGCTGGAGCTGGAGGAGCTGCACATTTACCTGGGATGACAGCTTCATTAACACCACTTCCCGTAATTGGTGTTCCGGTGAAATCAAGTAATTCTATTGATGGATGGGACAGTATTTTATCTATTCTTCAAATGCCAAATGGTATTCCAGTTGCTACTGTTGCATTAAATGCGGCTAAAAATGCGGGAATCTTAGCTGCTAAAATTATTGGTTCATCAAATCCTGAAGTTCTTGTGAAATTGATGATTTATATGGAAGAGATGAAACAAAAGGTTTTAATTAGCGGAGAAAATTTAAATAATAAAATCGGATTTAAATAAAGAATAAAACATTTATTATTAATAAATAATGGCTGTAACAAATGGATACAGCCATTTTTATTTCAACCATAATCATGAACTAAAAATGAAATCAATTTATTTTGTTGTGGGGGTAAAAATAACTCTAAATCAATTAAAGTTTCTTTTTGAAAACAATCAATTTTCATAGAACTAATTTAATACTTCATTTTTAAATTTATTAATTCAAAACATTTCTACAAGTTTTTAGAACTTATTCTTGAAAATTCATTTTTAAAAATAGTTTTTATTTACTAAAATAGTTTTGTAAATTTGTAATCATAATAAGGTTTTCATACACCGCATACTGGGTTGTATAAAATTCAACTATTATCGCTAAAAAAACTATAACTATGAAACATTCCAAAAAATATTTGGTTTTGATTACTGTGTTTTTATTTGTATCAAACACATTTTCTCAAAATTTAATTAATCCTTTATCAATTCCTTTTAAAGATAAGAACATCCCTCAATGGGCTGAATTAATGTATCAAGAACCAGTAAATATTTTAAAAGTAAAAGAAGCTTTTGATATTTATTATGCAACTGATAAAAAGCAATCTAAAAATTACAAAATAGATAAAGAATCTTTCGAAGAGCACGAAAGTAATCGTGAACTAGAAGAAAAATATATTGAATATTATTTTAGATTAATCAACATCTATAGACCTTATATTAATTCTATTGGAGAAATTGATATGAAAAAAATAAATCAAAGTATAGGTCAACAAAATAAATCTCATACTAGTCCATCTGTGAATAAAACTATCTGGAGCCCCGTAAATGCAGAAACTTATTTACCTATTAATGATGATCCTACACAAGCAATCGTTGATGAAATTGCAAACATTTATACATTTGATGTTTTTAAAGGGAATACTTCTATACAATATGCTGGTGCAGAGTCTGGAGGCTTATTTAAAACAATAAATAAAGGAGTAAACTGGACACAAATTGGGATGAACATGAACTTCAGTGGAATTGATGCCATCGCTATTCATCCTATTAATTCAGACATTGTATTAATTGGAAATAATAACAACATTTACCGTTCAATTGACGGAGGAGAAACATGGATCAGTGTTTTAGTCAGTAGTAATTTAGGCGTGAATGCACTTGAAGTTAATACTCTTGATCCGACTTTATTTTTTGCGGCTACAAATCAAGGCATTTTTAGAAGTACTGATTCAGGTCAAAACTTCACCAATATAACTACATCTGGATCAACCGATATCAAAATATGTCCTACAGATATTAGTATCGTTTATACTGTTCTAAAAAACAATTCAACAAACTTTTATGAATGTTGGAAATCATCTAATGGAGGAGTATCTTTTACAGTTATGAATAACGGTTGGTCAACAGCGTATACAGGTGGAGAAGCATTAATTGGTCTAACTGCTGCTGATCCAAACACTATATACATAGCCCAATTAACATCAACAAATCCAATACTTCACAAAAGTATAAATGGTGCAAATACTTGGAATTTAATCGCAATAGGTGGTTCTCCAGGTTTTCCCATGGATAATGGTCAAGGTTTCTATGATTTCGTAATTGTTGTTTCACCTTCTAATGCAAATGAATTAATGGTTGGGACACAAAGCTTATACAAATCTTATGATGGTGGTACTTCTTTCTTATGTAAAACAGGATATTGTGGAGGAGATTTAAGGATTCATGTTGACTATCAATGTGCGAAAGCAATTGGCAATGAATGTTGGATTTCTTCGGACGGAGGAATAACCTATTCAACTGATTTTTACACTATTGAATCACTTTCAAGAATCAATGGTTTGAATGCTGGAAGTTGGTGGGGATTCGGACAAGGATGGAATACAGATATTTTCGTTGGAGGTTTATACCATAATGGTGATCTAGCTTTTAATGAAAACTGTCAAAACAAAACGATGAGAATGGGTGGAGGCGAATCACCAACAGGATATGTTAACCCAATGTTTAATGAACAAATGTATTGTTCTGATATTGGTGGATGGAAAATACCAACAACATTTAATACACCTTACGAAAGCATTCCTAATATCACGAAATATCCTAATGAGTCGTATTGGGATGTTGAATCCAGTGAATTAGAATGGGATCCTATTTGTCCTAAAACATTTTATTTAGGGAACGATAATGATTTCTTAAAAACAATAGATGGAGGAATCTATTTTGAAACATTATTTTCAGCAACTTCAGCAGGAGCAAAAATAATGCAAATTGAAGTTTCAAGAAAAAATCCAAAATACATTTACATTGTAGAACAAAATAATTCAACATCTGCGATATGGAAAACAACTGACGGGGGGTTGACTTGGGCTTCAACAGCTATGTTAACGGGTATTAGTAATTCTGAACAAAGGTATAAAGCAATTACAATTAATGAAAATAATGTTAATGAACTTTGGGTTGCATTGAAAAATGGAAGCAGTTCTAATAAAGTATTTAAAACTACAAATGGTGGAAATTCTTGGATAAATATTACAACACCAACTATTGGAAGTATGTCAATTTTAAGTATTGTACATCAAATGGGAACAGATGGCGGAATATACATTGGCGGGTATGATGGAAAAGTTTATTACAGAAACAATACACTTTCGGATTGGCAAAACTATTCAAGTGGTCTTCCAGTAAATGGATATGCCCCATTTTTAAAACCATTTTACAGAGATAACAAATTAAGATTAGCAGGAAACGGTGTTTGGGAAGCTCCTCTTTTTGAACCGTCTGCACCAAGTGCTCAACCAATGGTCGATAAAACAATTGCCTATAACTGTCCTTCTCCTGTTGACACATTTTACTTTGAAGACTATTCTGTTTTATCTGTTTCTGGGGCAACATGGCTATGGTCATTTCCAGGAGCTGATTTTGTAAGTTCAACAACAATAAGAAATCCGAAAGTTGTTTATACTTCAGTCGGTTCCTATTCTGTTACTTTGACTGTAACCAATGGAAATGGAACTGATACAAAAACAATCACAAATATGATAAGTGTAAGTAGTCCGAACATAGCAACACTTCCTCTTACACAAAACTTTAGTCTGGAACAATTCCCTCCTTTAGACTGGAATTTAGTAAACCTAAATGGAGGCTATAATTGGGAAAGAATTTCTACAGTTGGAGCAACTGGTTCAGCTGAAAGTATTTTGTATGATAACTATAATAACGATGCAGGTGGAGCAAGAGACAAAATACAAACAATGAATTATGATTTCTCGGGGTTAACAGATGCACAATTAACTTTTGATGTTGCATATGTTCCGTATGGAGGGAATTACATGGACAGTTTAGCCGTTTTAATTTCTACAGATTGTGGAATAACGTTTACAGAAGAATATTTAAAGGGTGGTTCAACATTAGCAACATTACCAATTTTGTTAGCTGACAGTGCTTTTATTCCATCCAATGATCAATGGAGAACTGAAACAATAAATTTGAATGATTACATAGGATCACCTAAAATCATGATCGCTTTTGAAAGTCGTGGTTATTTTGGGCAAAGAGTTTATATTGATAATATAAACTTAACAACTACAACTCAAATCAAAAATTTAACAAATAACAATCAGGTATTTTCAATATTTCCAAATCCAAATAACGGCGAATTCAAAGTAGCTTTAAACTTAGAAGAAGGAAAAGAATACAGGTTAGAAATTACCAATATGTTGGGTCAAATAATTAAAACTGAATCTATCAACGAAAAGACGTATTTAAAAACTTTTCATTTGCGAGATAAAGGAATATATATAGTTTCTTTGACGGATAATCAAAATAGTAGAAGAACTCAAAAAATTGTAATTGAGTAAGAAAAAAATATTTTATTTAGATCTAGACAAATAGAACAATAAAGAGGCTGTCTCAAAAGGACAGCCTTTCATTTTTTTGAACCATAAGAGAAAGTAAACTTTCGAAGAACGAATGATAATGAAGTGAAGGATTATAAGGAAATATAAGTTTCTTGATAAAATGAATTAACCACTTGTAAATCAGTAATAAGTAAAATTTAATTACTTTCTCAAATATAACCTTTCATTGTTTATTTTGAAATAAATGATGAATTTTGAGACAGCCTCTTTCTGTTTATAATAACAATTATTTTTAAATTGAAACTTGAATAATTCCTGAATCTAAAAATGTTTTAAATTCTTTCAAATTTTCAGTCGCTGGTTTATTATTTACCTTGCCTGTTAAACTAAATGAACTTCCATGCATGTTGCAATGAAACCCTGAATTAGTAGGTACTAAAGATGTTTCTTGGTGAGTACATCTCATTTCAAACGATCTATATGTTTTGTCTAGATACTTTACGACAGCTATATCGTATTCCAAATCTTTATTCTGAATGATCACAACTTTGGCTTCTTCAACAAAACTTGAAACAGGTAGACTTAATTTCCCTTCAATTAAAGCGGGTTGAACTCGCATTAAACTTGAACATCCTTGTAAAGTTGGTGCAAGTATAGCTATTCCAGCTACACTTGCACATAGTCCACATGTTTTTTTTATAAAATCTCTTCTTGTTCCTGACATCATTTTACAAAGATAATGAGAAATTAGAAACTATATCCTAAACCTATATTTATAGTATGTTGAGCAGGATTATACCCAACTAATGGATTTACCAATGAAGCATGTAAAGCACCTGTTAATCTATACGAATAATCAACTTTAATACTCACGCCATTATGTGGCATAATAGTTATTCCTGAAGTAACAAATTGTAGATTATTTGCATAATTTGCAATTACATTAGATGGTGTTTTTTTAGTCATATCAATATTTTCATACCTTGAAAATAAAATGAAAGATTTATCTTTTTTCCATGTTAAGTTGTATGCAGCTTCAGCATAAAATCCTAAAATATTTTCTGCAACATTATTTCCGTAAAAAGAATTTAATTTTTCAGCATCCGGAATATTAACAAAAGATACTAATCCTTTCAACTGAATACCTTTATTTTTATATTGAACATTATACTCATACATTTGAACTGGCAAACTAAAAATACCAGATTTTAAACCTAAAGAATCAGTGTGAAATTTAGACATCGTATTACTTCCTCCATAATATGCAGACACTTGAGTTCTAATATTATTTTTATAATACAATAAAGCACCTGTTAAAGCTAAAGAATTTGCATTCGTACCTGCTCCTTCATATCTTCCTCCTCTAATCCCTTTAGAAGCTTGAAATTCTTCACTATTTAAACCATTCAAAAGTGCTATTGAGTAATTTAATCCTGCTATTTTATTACTATTACCATAATAAGCTACACCAACTTCTCTAAACGTTGCTGGTATCACTAATCGTTCAACCATTGGCCTATCATTTCCATTAAAAGTATTAGGTAAATGATTTTCATTAATGATCCCTATTCGAGGAATAATTAAACCTGCTGAAATGTAGTTATTTCTATTAATATCAAATTTAATAAAAGCTTGTTCTAAAGCAACTTCTCCTCCTGCTTCACCTCCCGCTACTTTCACATCTTCAATTTCAATTTCAGAGAAAAAAGCAATTTTTTTATTAAATTTATGGCCTACGAATAGAACCAATCTATCAACATTTGTTGAAGATGTACCTTCTGTAAGGTTGTTAGAATATTTTACATTACCATAACTTGATAATACAGTTGGAGAGCTAGATTTTATAAGTCCTGCACTTAATGAATCTTCTTTTGTAATAATTTGACTAAAAATTTGACTGCTAGATACAAGAATCAAACTTGCTGTGATAAATATATTTTTCATTGTAATTATTTTTTTACAAATTTAGAAACATTCTAAATAGTCAACAATACCACAAAAAAGGTATTCTCAAAAAAACATAATTTCATCAATAAATTGAATAGAAAACACACAACAAGAAAGAGGGAAGACTAGCATCCACCCTCTTTCAACCTAACCTATACTACTACTATACTACTGCATTTTTATCAACAAAACTGGTTTTCAAATGAAATTATTTTTGTTTTGTTTTCCAACCATGACTTTTCAGCATCGGTCATAAAAGGTGAAAGTTTTTCAAATACCATAGCATGATATTCATTTAACCAAGTCAATTCTTCTTTTGTCATTTTACTTTCATCAATTAACTCTGCTTCAAAAGGACAAAGCGTGATGGTCTCAAATTTTAAAAATTCAAGGTCATTTATTTTTTGATCTGCAACTGTTACGATTACATTTTCTAAACGAACTCCAAATCTTCCTTTGTTATAAATTCCTGGTTCAATCGTCGTAACCATTCCTTCGTCCATTGTTGTTGTAATAATTGCATTCGCTCCTGTACCAAAAGCTTGTGGTCCTTCATGTACATTTAAGAAATAACCAACTCCATGTCCTGTTCCATGTGCATAATGTTTTCCTGCATCCCAAATTGGTTTTCTAGCAATTACATCTAATGAAATAGCTGACGTTCCTTTTGGAAAACGAACAACTGAAAGAGCAATTAAACTTTTTAAAACAGTTGTATAATCAGATCTTTCATCTTCTGTAATATTCCCAATTGAAAAAACACGGGTAATGTCTGTTGTTCCTCCAAAATATTGTCCTCCTGAATCTAATAATAACAAACTTGTTCCATCTAATTCAAGATCTGATTCAGGATTAGGGGAATAATGAGGCAATGCTCCATGTGCTTTATAACCAGCTATTGTACTAAAACTTGGTTCTACAAACTCAGAATGAATTTGTCTAAATTCCAATATTTTATCAACGACTGTTTGTTCTGTAATTTTTGATTTCCCTTTATTTTCTTCTAACCAAATTGAGAATTTCACCATGCTCACACCGTCCATTTCCATAGACTTTTTGAAATAGCTTATTTCCGTTTCGTTTTTAATTGCTTTTAATCCAATTGCTGGATTCATAACATTCATAACTCTTGCATTTTCAGGAAGAGCTTTTAATAATGAAACGGTTGTTTTACGCGTATCTAAAAGAATTTTAATATCTTCTTTCAATGTTAAAACGAAAGTGATTAATAAATTATATTCCATTAAGACAACGCCTTCAATTTCTAATTTATTTTTCAATTTAGCTGTTAAACAACTAAGATTCGTAAATAAAACCGCTCTTTCTTGGTCAATAAATAAATGAGATAAGAAAACAGGATTACAATTAATATCACTTCCTCTTAAATTCAATGTCCAAGCAATATCATCTAATGTTGAAAATATATGGGCTTCGCATTCTTTCTCAGAAATAATAGAACGAATATCATTGATTTTTTCTGTTCTACTTTTTCCTGTATACTTTAATTCGTGTTCAAAAATAGTATTTGCGGGTATTTCAGCTCTTTCATTCCAAATTGAATCCCAAAAATCAGGTACAGATTCAATTTTAATCCCTTTTGCTGAAAAGGCATTTTCAAATAATTGATAAATATTAATTCCCATTGTAGAACAAACAACAGCAACGGTACTTCCTTCTGGTAATGTATCAGCCAACCATTCAACATATTCTGGCGCATGTTGAACTCGTAATTTCATTAAATCAAAATCGGTATTTTGCATTTGCTCTTCCGCCTGAATAAAATAGCGACTGTCTGTCCAAACACCTGCAAAATCCATCATTACAATTCCATTACCCGCAGAACCTGTAAATCCTGAAACCCAAGATAAACTTTTCCAACGCTCAGGAATATATTCACTCATGTGTGGATCTGTAACTGGAATAACGACTGCATCCCAATTATTTTCAGACATTAACATTCTAAGACTTTCTAAATTTTTATTCATTCTTTTAGTTTTTTATTTCCCCCTTTGGAGGGAGATTAAGGGGGAGGATAATCGTAAATCTAAAGTTAATCTTTTGTAATCTAATATTAAAATCCTCCCCCCTGCCCCCCTCCAAAGCTAATCTTTATACACATCTTTTTAATTTACACTAAGACAATCAATTACAGCTTCGAATCACATTTCTCTCACTTTTCCTTGATGAAAAGTAAGCAAAAATCAAGATCTTTCTAAGGAAGTTTTTACTACATTACTTTTCGTAAAACCGCACGTAAATACTCTTCTTCATGCTTATTTTCGCAGAAAAAGCGAAACGCAATTACGAAGAAATTTACAT
>CANJKA010000153.1 GCA_947474675.1 Flavobacteriales bacterium | reverse complement strand
CTTACATTCTGTTCAAACTCTAAGAAATAAAAAAGAATGAGGTAATATCTCAGGTAGAATATACTTTAAAAGTTATTTGTTCGATTTTCTACTCTCATTCTTTTTCACTTTATTCAATTATAAAAATAATATTTTTCAAACATAGGAGTTCGATTATTAACAATTTGATTGTCAATAAATTGTTAATAATCGAACTCAGGTTATTATTCTAATGATGGTAAGTTGACTCAAATAGATGTTTTCTATAACGATGAGTTAATAGAGATTAGAATGATGAAATAAGTAATTTAAAAAATAAGTCCCGGTTTATTATTTCATCGGGACTATTTTTTTGTCTAAATATTTTTAAAATGAATGTCCTAGTGAAAAGAAAAATTGTTTATCTTCTTTTGAAATGGCATAGTCGAAACGCAGAATAGTATTATTATTCCAAGCTATTCGAATTCCTAGACCTTCATCATATCTGTAATTACTAAATTGTTTTGTGAAGTTTTTACCGCTATCCCAAACTCCTCCTAAATCGAAAAATGGAACAGCACTCAAAGCAAAATATTGTTTAAGTAAGGTGAATTGTGCAAATCGGTAACGAAGTTCAAAATTGTTAAATTGCATTACGCGAGATACAAATCTACTTTGTTTAAATCCTCGCAATGTTGCACCACCTCCTAGTCCTTCAATACTTCCTTCTGAACTCCATTGATCGTGGTATTCGAAAAAAGGTGAATTTCCTGCAGTGTATCCTCCTGCAATTCTACCGGCAAACACAAGTTTCTTAAAAATCGACGGTAAAACTTTGTGGTAATAATTAACGTGAGCAAATGTTTTGTTAAAATTAAATTGTGAACCGATAACTTTTAAAGAAACTTCATTTGTTAATTCAGCGAAAATACCTTGTGAAGGATCAGTTTCTAAATCTCTTGAATCATATATTAATCCTACTTGAAGAAACGAAATTTTATTCATTCCAACACCTCTTATTAATCCATTATTAAAATCATTTTGTAAAAAAGAATTTCCTGAAAAAGGAGTTAAATTAAGTTTTGCATATTCATAACCAATCAACGTTCTCAACCTTCCTTCCATGAAAGATTTTTCCATACTGATATTTAGAATGGCTTCCTGTTTCGTATAGTTTAAGTAGTTTTGATTGATTCCTGTTAATGAATTTTCATAGGCTGAATAAGACGCGTTTGCTACTGGTGCTTGTGTTGGGTCATTGTTCGGGAAATAACTTAAACCTGGTAGAGTTGTTTGTTGATTGATTCCAAAATACAATAAATTAGGATTGACTTCAAAAGCTAATTCACCTCTTAATCTCCATTTTGTATCAAAAATATAAGGAATGTCACAAACTAATTGAATTTCTCTTTGATTTTTTGTTGTATTGAATAAAACTAAATCTAATTTCGCTCTGTAAGCTGTGTATTTAAAAAATGGATCAGATTTTTTTCCGTTAAAGTAAATTGAACCTTCTAAACCATATCCGAAACCATTAACAGGATCAGAACTTAAATCAGGAACTCCAGTAACGTATGTACCTTCTTTTTTATTCGCTAAATCTTCATCAGATAATTTTTTCTCGTCATGAATAGCAAAAGGTAATTTTATTGAATCTTGAGCAAAAAAGGATGTTGTTTGAAAAATCAGTAAGAATACTGTAAGAAAAAACGTTTTCATCATACTTGTATTTAAAGAAAAACGGTTAACTTGAAAAAGACCAAATTAACCGATTTATATTATTTTATAAAATTTCCATTAGCATCAAAGAAGATATCTTTTCCTTTAATTTCAGCTTCGAATTTAACCAACCCTTTTGAATCAGTAATCTTAGCAGCTTCAGCAATTTTTTCCCCTGAGTGATTTTTAACAAGGTAATCTAAAGCGGCTTGTGGAAGGGCAGTCGAATGTATTTCTACTTCAGTTTCCAAAATCTCCCCTGAACCGTCTAATACAACAGAATTATCAATTTTATTTACATCAAATTCTGCTTCGTAATTTGCTTCTTCTTTTTCCCATTTAGCATTCGTAATTGTTGGATAAGCTTTTTTAAATGCAGCTTTAACAACTTCTGGAATTTCTGACTCTTTGACATCTTGACCAAAAGAAATGGTCGCAATTGTGCAAGTAATAATAAATAGTGAACTTTTTTTCATCTTTTTAAGTTTTAGTAAAATCAATTAGACAAATATATTTTCCAATTTTGAATTAAATCTGAATTGTACTAATTTCTTAAAATTTCACTTCAAATAAATGTTGATTATTCTCAAACGAATAATGAATTGACCATTTATTTTGATCTACTATTTTTTTGATAATCGATAAGCCTAATCCATTCCCATGTGTAGAAGGATTTAATTTAGAGAATCGTTGATACAATTTATCAGTATCTAGTGAAATATGATCTCCAGTATTAGAAAAAATGAGTGATTCTTTTGTTAGACGAATAGATAAACTTCCGTTTTGAACGGTGTGCTTAATCGCATTTAAATATAAATTACTAATTAGAATTTCAGTTAATTCATTATTGGTTGTTAATAAAACATTTTCTTTTAAATCAGATTTTATTTCAATAGTTCTTGCTAATGCCTGATCCTTGAAAAAATCCATTTGATTGAAAATTATTTCATTTAAGTTTACTTTTTCATTCGTCACAAATTGGTTTCCGTCTATCTTTGAAAGTAAAAGTAAACTTGTATTGAGACGTTTTAATCGTACAATTGTATTATTCAATTTAGTTAGAATTTCAAATTGTTCAGCCGTTATTTTTGGATCTTGAATCAAAGAATCTATCGTTAATTGAAAAATGGCTAATGGTGTTTGTAATTCATGTGCTGCATTCTCTACAAATTCACGTTGACTTTTAAAAATTTGACTATTTTTCTCAATTAATTTCGAAATATCGTTATTTAATCGATCAAATTCTTCAATAGATGTTGGGGTGAATTCTGGAATCTTATCTTTATCTAACTCAAATTGTTCAATTTGATTCAATGTGTTGTAGAATGGTTTCCATAGTTTAGTGGACATTTTTTTCGTGATAATATACAATCCAGTAAGCAATAGAATGATGATGATCGAATATAAAAGAACTATGTTTAAAATAAGATCTTTTGTTTCAATTAAATTCACTCTTAATACCAAAGAATATGATTTTCCTTCAATCAGAATAGGTGATTTTAAAATATGATAGGGTTCATTTTCATTCGTGTATATATCGAATTCACTGTGAAAATAAAGGGAATCTTTCTCACTAATAGAATTTGATTTTTCAATTTTCCCGTCTTTACTTATTTTATTCCAAATTGAGATATCACTTTCTTTCATAGAAGGTAAAGTCAATTTGATAAATTCATTTTTTCTAAGAATTAGCGTCTCATCTGAATCATCTAAATACAATCGTTCAGTAAAAAAATAAAAAACAGGAGCTAAAACAAGCAGGATAACTACTGAAAATAAAAGATAGGATTTTAATGTTTTAGAAAGTAGTTTTTCAGTCATTTTGCCATTTATATCCGAAGCCATAAACTGTTTTGATATAATCTCTACAACTTGCCTCGTTCAGTTTCTTTTTTAAATTTTTAATGTGAGCATATATGAAATCATGATTATCAAGCATATCTGCTAAATCACCTGATAAATGTTCAGCAATTGAACCTTTTGATAGAACTTTGTTCTTGTTTCCAATTAAAAAGAGAAGTAATTCAAATTCCTTTTTTGTTGTATCAATCAAGATATTATTGACTTTAACTGATTTTGATTGTAGGTCAATATTGATTTCTTCAAAAGTAAGAATATTATTTCCTTGAAAGTTTTTTCTACGAATTAAGGCTTGAATACGGACTAATAATTCAGAAAGATGAAAAGGTTTCGTTAAATAATCATCAGCTCCAAAATTAAATCCTTCGATTTTGGTTTCTAGTGTTTCTTTCGCTGAAAGAATTATTACTCCAGAAGTTTTATTTAATTGTTGTAATTTCTTTAGAATTTCGAATCCATTTCCATCAGGAAGCATTAGATCTAGTAAAATACAATCATACGAATAAAGCTCTATTTTTTCAGAAGCAATTTCTATCGTAGAAGCTAATTCAATCACAAAATCATTTGATTTTAAATATCCCTGAATACTTTCAGCTAATTGAATTTCGTCTTCTATGATTAATATTTTCATCTTACAAAGAAGAATATAAATTTTGAATTAATTCTGAATTTTATTCTGTTGTATATACTTTCTTTCCTTTAATAAAAGTCATGTAGGCATAATTTTGTCTAAATTCTCTAGAAGTTCCGACAGGGAAATCAAAAATTGCAAACGTGGCATCTTTCCCTTTTTCAAGTGTTCCTAATTGATGTTCTTGAAATGCAGCGATCGCCGCCCAAGTTGTCATCCCTTTAATACAATCATTTAAAGAAATAGCTTCATTCATTTGAAAACCATTCGATGGTGAATTGTCAATATCCATGCGTTGAACTGCGGCATGAATTGTCAAAAATGGATTGAAACTTTCGATTGGGAAATCTGTTCCTATGGCCAACATCCCTGTCTGATTTAATAGTGTTCTATAGGCATACGCCGTTTTCATTCGTTCAGTACCCAATCTAGTTTCTGCCCATCTCATATCACTAACAGCATGACTAGGTTGAACAGAAGGGAATACACCATATTGACTAAATAATTTAAAATCAATCGGATCTAAAACTTGAGCATGTTCAATTCTCCATCGGTGATCTCTTTTTGTAGCATAGATCATTTTATAAAGATCTAGAATTAAACGATTGGTTGAATCACCAATTGCATGCGTATTCATTTGATAATTAATAGATTTACAGATGAATGCAATTTTTTTCATTTCATCATAAGGAGTAACTAAAGCACCAAAATGAGCATGTTGATCAGAATATTCCTTTTTTAAATAAGCCCCTCTTGACCCCAAAGCTCCGTCACCAAAAACCTTAAAACTCCGAATAAGAAGATTTTTATAAGTGTAAACACCCTTTTTCTTTGCGAATTCAATATTCTTTTTTGAAGGCATTAGCATGGCATAAACATTCAGATCAAGTTTTTTAGCATCGATTAATTCTTTAAAATAAGCAATTTCTTCAAATTCAATTCCTGCCTCGTGAACACCTGTAATTCCGTATTGAAACAATTCATTTTGAATTTCAAGAATTGTGTTTTTTATATCCCTTTTTGAATAAGAAGGAAGACTATTTGTGACTAAATTCATCGCATTATCCACCAATATCCCAGTACATTTTCCATCTTTTAAGATAATCTGACCACCTTCAATTATAGTCGTTGAATTAATATTAACTTTTCGAAGAAGAGCATCATTAACAAGCATCGCATGTCCATCAACTCTTGTTAAACAAACTGGAATAGAAGGGAAAAGCTGATTTAATTTTTCGTTAGTTGGCATTTCATTGGTACTCCATAAAGATTGATCCCAACCACGACCAATAATAAATTTACAATCATTTCTAGCTTGGTATTTTTCTACACGGAGTATAACTTCGTCGAATGATCGAGCACCAGTAACATCTAAACCAAGTTTTTTCTTAGCCAAAGACATGATATGACCATGAGCATCAGTTAATCCAGGGTAAATATCTTTTCCGCCAGCATCAACCTCATCATCAGAAGTATATCGATTTAAAATTTGTCTTTCTGCACCAACTTCGACTATTTTTCCATCTTTTATTGCGATTGCTTCAAAGATTGCATCCTTTTCATTAAATGTATGAATTCGAGCATTGTGAATGATTAGATCAACATTTTTCCCTTTAAAACAACTAGTAAGTAAAAAAGTTGATGATATGAATAAACCTATTTTTATTGAAAGAAGTTTCGATTTCATTTGAAATTATTATAAAACAGTTCAAATATAATAAACTTAAGTAAGAAAGTATTGCCTAGTTCAGTTATAAAGCCTTTTGACGAACAAAAAGATTTCTCTGTCTTATATCATTCAAAAACATGATATGAGTCATTTTTTTAAAAAAATCAATTTTCTAATTTTGTTAGTTAAAATTTGTTAGCTTTGTTATGGAATTTTCTAGAGTAGATATAATGGATGGTAAACAAGGTTTTGACGCAATTTTTCATTTTGCCACTGAGGGCATACTCGTGACGAATGAAAAAAGTGAAATTATTTTATCAAATCCAAGTTTAAATAAACTTTTCGGATATGAATCAAATGAGCTTATTGGTCAAAAAATAGAAGTCCTTGTCCCAAAAAGATATGCTATAAATCACATTTCCCAAAGAGATGAATTTCAGAAAAACCCACATTCAAGAGCGATGGGTGCTGGTGTGAATTTGTTTGGTTTAAATAAATCAGGGAAAGAATTTCCAGTAGAAATCAGTTTAAGCACATACGTAGTAGACGATAAGCGTTTTGTTGTTGCATTTATACTTGATATTTCATTGAGAAAAGCTGCAGAAGAGAAATTAAAAAATTATTCGGCAGATTTAGAAAAGAAAGTGACGAATAGAACATTAATTCTGCAAGAAGCGATTAATGAATTAGAAAAAACAAAGTTCGAATTAAATGAAGCCTTAGAGAAAGAAAAGGAATTGAATGAAATGAAATCTCGTTTTGTTTCAATGGCTTCACACGAGTTTAGAACTCCTTTGGCAACTATTATTTCCTCCCTTTCTCTTGTAAAAACATACGGAGATAAAAATGATTCAGAAAAACAAGACAAGCATATTAATAAAATAAAGTCATCGATTACAAATTTGACTGATATTTTAAATGATTTCCTATCAATAAGTAAATTGGAAGAAGGGAAAGTTGAGAATATAAGAGAAGATTTTTTAATCGATTTATTTGTGAACGATATTGTTTCTGAGACACAATCTCTTTGTAAAAGCGGTCAAAAAATTGATTACTCTCACGAAGGAGATACAATTATCTCCTTAGATAAAAAGATGTTAAAAAACATTCTTTTCAATCTACTTTCTAATGCAGCAAAGTTTTCAAATGCAGATTCAATCATAAACATTAGAACACAAAGAACAGATGATTGCTTAAAGCTTTCTGTAGAAGATCAAGGAATTGGGATTTCCAAAAAAGATCAAAAACATTTATTTCAACGTTTCTTCAGAGCTAAAAATGCTTCAAATATTCAAGGAACAGGATTAGGACTAAATATTATTGAAAATTACATAGAACTAATGGATGGAACTATTAGTTTCAAAAGTGAAGAAAACAAAGGGACTATTTTTAATATTCAATTCCCTCAATAAGATAAGCAAAAGAATTAATGACGATTATTTTCGTTTTATAAATTACACAAAATAGTAAATCAAATTTGATGAAAAAAATATTACTGATTGAAGATAATTTTGATATTCGTGAAAACACTGCTGAGATTTTAGAATTAGCAAATTACGAAGTTATAACTGCTGAAAATGGTAAAATTGGCGTTCAACTAGCACTTTCAGAAAGACCAGATTTAATTATTTGTGACATCATGATGCCTGTTCTAGATGGGTATGGTGTTTTACATTTAATTTCTAAAAACGAAGAATTAGCTGGCACACCTTTTATTTTCATGACGGCAAAAGCTGAAAGAAGTGATTTCCGAAAAGGAATGGAAATGGGAGCTGATGATTATATTGTAAAACCATTTGATGATATTGAATTGTTGAATGCAATAGAAGTTAGATTAAAAAAAGCATCCATACTTACAAAAGATTTCTCGAATGACATCAATGGAATAAGTAGTTTTTTATCAGATGCAAAAGGATTGAATTTATTAACTGAAATTTCTACAGGAGAAAATGTAGATACTCGAATTTGTAAAAAGAAAGAAGTTATTTATTTAGAAGGAAATTATCCGAAGGGGATTTATTTTCTTTCAAAAGGAAAAATTAAAACCTTTCGTACAAATGATCAAGGAAAAGAATTTATTACTGAATTATACAAAGAAGGTGACTTTTTCGGATATTCTGCTTTATTTGAAGATGGAAAATACACAGATTCTGCAACAGCGTTGGAAGATTCAACAGTTTGTCTGGTTCCAAAAGAAGATTTCTTTTCATTATTATATAAAAACGCAGATGTTTCTAGCAAGTTTATAAAAATTATTTCGAATAATTTAAAAGAAAAAGAAGCTCAATTAATTAAATTAGCCTATAATTCTGTAAGAAAAAGAGTTTCTGAAGCACTTTTAACATTATCGAAAAAATATAAAAAAGAAGAAGAAACAGAATTTACAATTCATATTTCAAGAGAAGATTTAGCTAATTTAGCAGGGACAGCAACTGAAACAACAATTAGAACACTTAGTGATTTCAAGGAAGAAGGAATTATTTTAATCGAAAAAGGCTCTATCGTTATTGTGAATCATGAAGCTTTATCTGGAATGAGAAATTAATTTACTGATTCATATTACCTACTTATGTGATTTACATCATTTAATATTAGTCACTATTCAAATACATTTGTATTCTAGATTCTTTTAAATTCAATTATGTATTTAAAATGGTTTATAGACAGCAATTGATATGATGAAATTAATAATCGAAGATAAAATGACATTGAATTCTTTTCAAGAAGAGTTTAATGCAATTTTCCCTTATCTTAGAATTGATTTTTTCGTTATTTCAAAAATGACATCTTCAGGAGTAAAGACTCAAAAAATAACAGAAAAGAATGATCGGACTTTTGGCGAAATTAGAAAAAAAGATTCTACTTCGACAATAGAAATTACTCTAGAAACAATCGTTTCAGATCTTGAAAATCAAATTGAAAACGAATATTCTATATCAGCTCAAATTTACAGAAGTTCAGGAAGAATGTGGCTAGAAACAACACTAACAGATAGCTGGACTTTAGAAGAACAAAACAAGCAGGGAGAATCGTTGAGTTAGG
>CANJKA010000152.1 GCA_947474675.1 Flavobacteriales bacterium | reverse complement strand
CACAAAGCCTTTGACCTGGAACAGAATCAGGCATAATTTGAGTGCTGGAAACGTGACCGAGTGGCCGAAGGTGCTCCCCTGCTAAGGGAGTATGGGGTGTTGAGCCTCATCAAGGGTTCGAATCCCTTCGTTTCCGCCAGAATTACTACTTAAATCATTGATTTATATAGGTTTTTTCTGACTCTAGTGTATTTAAGATACACTCTAAGATACACTATTTGTCTTGTTTGTTGCTTAATTTTTAGGCAAATTCTCTAGCTTAGCACTGCTTCAGATCTAGGGCAACCACGCTCTGAATTTCTCTCTTGTACAGTACTCAGCTTATGAGTAAAGTAGTAAAGTAGAGAAAAAAAGGATTCTGACAGCATTGGGTAAACTGTTATAAAGCCTCATGTTCATATAAAAAAAACTGAGCAAATGCCTGATGTTAATTATAAGTATGATGAACATATTATTTTTTAAATCTAAAAAATTAAAAATAATATAAAATTAAATAGGAGCAGGTAATTGAATTATCAAAAATTTATTGCATATTCATTTTTTTATCTTTTAGGCATAGTCACAATGGGATTGTATATAAAAGGCTCTGGGTTCTTTTATTTTAAATATCATCAATCAACATTTGATACAAGTTATAGAAACTGTGCTGAAGCAATTGCAATGGATCGCCTTCTTAAAGTTAATTCTACTGACGTTGATTCAAAACTGATAGATCGCAACACAAGTATTTTAAAGATTGCTTGCTTAGATTTAAAGAAAATCACTAATCATTTGATAGAATTTGGCGTAACTGAAAAACAGGTTGAATCTCATATAGGTATTTTATTAGCGACACCAAAGAATAGTTTTTTACTGCTTAATAAACCAAGTATATTTAATGAGTAATCAAAAATTACTTTTATATTTTTTTTGGGTAATATTAGTTGCTATTACAGGATATTTAATTTCTGTTAATTTATTATTAAATATTGTTAGTTCAATAGATGAGAAACTACAATATGTTATTAATATAAATGGTCTTACGCCTTTGAAGATAAGACAATACTATCCTGATAAAAAATTTATATTAGGGCAAGCACTTTTTTTTGATCCAGTTTTAAGTGGTAATCGAAACATATCTTGCGCTAGTTGTCACTTAGTGAGTAAAGGATTAAGTGATGGAAGACAATTTTCTCTTGGACCAAGTGAAGGTAATTTTTCAAGAAAATTATCTAATAATATGATAGAGCAAGGAGTAAGAAAAAGAAACTCTCCTGATTTATGGAACAGAGATGCAATTTCTGTAAAAAATCTATTTCTAGATGGTCGTATAGAAGTTTTGGATAGTGAGAAAAAAATATTTCAAAACCCAATAGGAGATGCATTGCTTAAGCAGTTCCAAAATGCATTAGAAGTTCAAGCAATATTTCCAATTGCATCTGAGTCTGAAATGTCTGGATTATTTGGAGACAAATCAGAAAAAAATCTCCCTGGAGAACATGCTGATAAAGTAAATGATTTAGTAAATAAATCTAAATATAAAACTGGAACAGAAAAAATATTGAGTATTCATGCACAGTTGTTAGAAAGATTAATATCAAGAAAAGCCATGCCAGAAACATGGCAAATTACTTATAGAAATATGTTTATTGAAGCATATCCAGAAGTAAATCTTAACAAATTAACTATTTACCACGTAGGAAGTGCGATTGGACATTTTGAAGAATTGGCATTTGCAGCTAATAATTCAAGATGGGATCAATATTTAGAGGGAAAGACAGAAGCAATTAATAACCAAGAAAAATTAGGAGCGCTTATATTTTTTGGAAAAGGTTACTGCTCCTCATGTCATATGGATACCTTACTAAGTGATTTTAAATTTCACAATATTGGTATTATCAGCGATCCGCTATTTACCCCCAAAGGTCAATTTGAAGATTTGGGACGTTATTTTGTAACAAAAAATAAAAAAGATATGTATAAATTTCGAACACCACCATTGCGAAATGTTACTAAATCGGCTCCTTATTTTCACGATGGATCATCTGCAACATTATATGAAGCGTTGATTAGGCATACAAATCCTCTTAAATATGAAAATTCATTTAGGGAAGATGGGGGTTTAATGATGGAAAAAAGGCATATTGCCTCAATATCTCCTATTCTATTAAATATGCCCAAAATGTCTGATGAAGAAATTGCCTATTTACAATCCTTTTTATATACACTTGAATCACAAAGTAGGGTAAACGCTGAGATATTTCCAACTGCCGTGCCTAGCGGTTTAGCTGTTGGACCTAAATAAGTTACTGAAAGATATTCACACATAAAAAAAGAGTTCTATAGTATTAGCGGATATAATTAATTTCTTTTTTTTAAAAAATTATTGACAAAAAAATATATTTGTGTTAAAAATGTGAACCTTTACTTGGGAGAGTTAAAAATGTCTAGAAAATTTCTAATACCCGTTGGTTTAGCAACTACCGCATTAATGGCAAATAATGCTGATGCTACTATTAACAATAAATTTTTTGATTCTACTGAAGCTAAATTTGTTTTTCATTCAGAATCAATTTCTAAGCGTTCAGGAATAATTACTCATACCATAGAGTATTTAAAGGGCGATGAAAAGCATGAATTGTTTATGAAAAAATCAGATTCAGGATTAATTTTCGCTGATCATTCATCCCATGGCTCACATGGTTCACATGGTTCACACGGATCACACAGATCAGGAAATTAAGAATTTGTGAATTCCTAGTTTCATCTATTGTTTAGAAATTTTTCAATCAAACATGCTTGCTTAGTATTGGAGATTTTTAATAAATTTAAAGAAGTTGAATTATAGTTGATCTAGTAAAAGTCTTATTAGATTCGTGCATAACATAAACATTTCCATGGATTAGATCGTACGCCTATTTCATATAAATCTTGAAAATATTTATAAGGGTTGTAAATGGAAGCAAATTTAATATTTGATGCAAATATATATTCAATAGATGCAATAAAAAAAGCATGTTATAGAAACATCAATAGGTTCGCGGTTAATATATCAAAAGAAGAAGATACAATAAATTGTAATATAACATTTAAAAATACTGTGACAGAGTCACAAATAAAAATCTATCTAGACGACTTTATGAAAGAAGTTCTTGATCAAGATTTGAGAGAATCTATTAAGAAAGAAACTGAAGGAGTTAGGAATTTAATATTAGCCCATACATTTTCTAAAACAGGGTTAATAAAAGATGAGTAAGTTTCAACCAATAGAGTTTTACAAAAATAAGAAAAATGAATATTCTCTACTACCATTTCGTTTTGAACCATTAAGTGAAGTCAATTATGCAGTTACTAACTTAGTTGGAGAGCATTTAATTATTCCGAGGGAAACGTTAGAAGATTTTGTTAAACATAAGTTAGATAGTAGTTCTCCTCATTATATTAATTTGAGAGCAAAGCATTTTTTAGTAGATGATAAAACTCAAATCGCCAAAGAGCTTTTATCAATTAAATTAAAAACGAAGTATAGAGTATTAAGCGAGTTTACGGGGCTTCATATCTTTGTCGTGTCGCTTAGGTGTGAACATAGTTGTCCTTATTGTCAGGTATCTAGACAATCGGATGATAAAATTAAATTTGATATGTCTACTGATATTGCAGATAAATCAATTGATTTAGCATTACGCTCGCCATCAAAAAATATAAAAATTGAATTTCAAGGTGGAGAACCGTTACTAAATTTCCCTTTAATAAAATATATTGTTAATGCGGCAAAGAGTAAACAAAAAGAAAAAAATCTTAGCTTTGTTATAGCAACTAACTTGGCTTTGATAACAGAAGAGATTTTATTATTTTGTAAACAACATGGGATTTTAATATCTACGTCACTAGATGGTCCAAAAGATATCCATAATCTAAATAGACCTCGTCCTGGTGGAAATAGCTATGAGAAGGCTGTTGAAGGAATTCAAATGGTTAGAGCGCATCTTGGAATCGATGCAGTTTCAGCTTTGATGACAACAACTAAAAATAGCCTTGGTCGAGTTAAAGAGATTATTGATGAATACTTAAAATTTTCATTTACAGGTATTTTTCTACGCCCCCTTTCACCGTATGGATTTGCTCTTAAAACTAAGACATACTCAGCTTATGATGCAAATAAATGGCATGATTTTTATCTAGAAGGATTGGAATATATCATTGACTTAAATAAAACAGGAGTAAAGTTTCGCGAATACTACACCTCAACAATTTTGACTAAGATATTTACTAGTCAAGAGCCTGGTTATGTAGACTTAATGAGCCCGTCTGGTATCGGTATTGGTGCAATTGTTTATAACTATGATGGATTAGTTTATGCATCTGATGAAAGTAGAATGCTAGCTGAAATGGGAGACACTTCATTTGAATTAGGAAATGTTTTAACAAATTCATATGAAGATATTTTTCTAAATCCAAAGTTACTAGATCCAATAGAAGAATCATTTGCTTTTAGCGTACCAATGTGTAACGATTGTGCATTTGAAACATATTGTGGTGCTGACCCAGTATTTCACCATGCAATATATAAAGACTTTGTTGGAAGAAAACCAGAATCTGAATTTTGTAATAGAAATATGAAAATATTTAAATATTTAATTGAGCGAATGGATTCGGAACCATATATAAAAAGATTATTTATGAGTTGGGCACAATCAAATGCTTAAACTACACGGTTCTGCTATTTCTCATGATGCAACTCTAATGCAAAGAGGTTTGTTTATTGTAACTAAGAAGAGTGAGTTGCCTAGAACAATTAAATCAAAGTATGCCCTTTTACTAGATAACTATCTGAATTATGAAGAAGGATACGGAGCTTATATCAGTTTTAGTGAAGTGAAAATTTCGAATATTAAAAACTATTTTTATTTGCCTAAAGAAATGGATTATTTAGGAGAGGGAGACATAATTAGAATTGAGCCAAGTGGGCGTATTAATTCATTATTTCGAATTAACTCTTCTCACAATACAATTTTACTTACGGAACAATGCAATCATTACTGCTTAATGTGCTCTCAGCCACCCAAAAATATTGATGACTCATGGCTGATGGATGATGCAATGGCATTACTAGATTTGATCCCAAGAGAAACTAGAAATATTGGTTTTTCAGGTGGGGAGCCAACACTTTATGGCGATCATTTTATTGATTTAATTAATAAAACCAAATTAATCCTTCCAAATACTACAGTTGATGTTCTTTCAAATGGACGCGCTTTTAGCGACTCAATTTTTACATCTAAGTTTGCCGCAATAAATCATTTTGATTGTGTTCTCGGTATTCCTATCTATTCAGATGATCCTGCAAGACATGATTACGTAGTTCAGTCAAAAGGTGCGTTTGACGAAACAATACTAGGAATTCTTAATCTAAAAAAATATCAACAAAAAGTCGAGATACGTATTGTTATTCACAAACAAACCATTGATAGGCTTGTTCAGACTTGTGAATTTATTGCTAGTAACCTTTTGTTCGTAGATCATGTAGCTCTTATGGGACTTGAAATGATGGGTTTTACTAGGGCAAACTTAGATCAATTGTGGATCGACCCTTTTGAATATAAAGATATTCTTAGTGAAGCTGTAGATGTTCTTACTTGTTACGGTATCAATACTTCAGTATATAATCATCAACTATGTGTTATTAATGATGACGTACTTCCAAATTATAAGAAATCAATAAGTGATTGGAAAAATGAGTATGTTGATCAATGCGATTCATGTCTAAAGAAGTCTGAATGTGGAGGATTTTTTTCATCTTCTAAAATGTATAGATACAGCGATCATATAAAAGCGATAATTTAATATGTTAAACAAAAAAAATCAGAATTTAATTTTATCTGTTTCAACAGTTTTATTTATATTTGTTTCTGGAGTGACAATAATAAAAGGGTTCTTTAATGAAACTAGAAGCCACATGGATATGGATGAGAATGATTCAGATAGAAATGAAAATAGCACACCAAGATCATTTGTTTTGCCTGCTACGCCTGCTGTAGCAGAGGAGCAGGAACGAAGGAAAGCAGAATTATTAAAAGGCATACATGCCGATAAATGCTTGTCAAAGCTCAAAGACCTAGGACATCCAATTGATGATTTTGATATCTCATTCAATGCTAAGTTTGTGGAAGCCATATTGAATTTCCAAGAAAAAATGAAATTAAACAAGACAGGAAAACTTGATATAGATACTAGAATAAAATTACGGTGTAACTAGAACATGAATAAATTCTTAATTTCATTAAATATCATTGGCTCAATCGCTTGTATTGGATTGGCAACAAAATTTATTGCTTTACCATTCATAGGTACGAAGATCTATAAAGAGGATTACAAGACCTTAATGTTTCTGTGCGATAACGTTATGCAGAACCATTTAATCGCAAAGAATAAAGTGAATGTAGATAAATCAAATGAATCAATTAAACAATTACAAGCCGCTGAAGTTGGTTTATTAAGTTGCAATGACTACGATACGATGAGGAAAAAGTTAATTAGTTGGGGACTTACTGAAAATGATTTATCTCAAATAGGAATTGAAGCACTAGAGGAAAAAGCAAGTGATGTTAGAACTTTTGTGAGAACCCATGAAATTAAATACTGAACAAATAATTTTTATTACGCTTATGTTGGTAACTTTTCAAGTTGCCTTAGCAGAAAATGCTGAAATTAGAATAATTAAACAGCAGATTAAGTCTGGCGGATTCTTACCTTCAGGCGACTTATACAGAAATCCAGATGAAAAATTAGTCGATATTGGCAAAGTAATATTTGAAAGCAAGCACTTGAGCTTAAATGGAAATATTTCATGCCAAACATGCCATTTAGATAGATTTGGATCTACTGATGGTATTCCTATAGCTGCTGCTGTTGGAGGTGAAGGAGATGGTCCTAAAAGATTGTTAAGTGGTGCCAAGTTACTCCCAAGAAATGCACTAGCTTTTTGGGGACGTGGAGCTAAAGGATTTGATGTTTTCTTTTGGGATGGAAGAGTAGATTTTTCTGCTCCTAAGAAGATCAGTCAGTTTGGTTCCAATCCACCATCTAGTGATTCATTGGTAACGGCTGATCATTTACCAGTAGTTGAAATTAGAGAAATGCTACAAGAAGATGAGTTTGTACAAAAGAACAAAAATGAGTCTGTTGATAAATCGAAAGAAGTCTATAAAGCTATTGTTCAAAACCTAGTCAAAAAAGAACCAGAAGCAAGTAGGAATCTAGCAAAAGCACTTGGTAAGGATGTAAGCAAGTTAGAGTACACAGATTTTGCTAGAACTTTGGCAGCTTTTATACGCTCTGAATTTAGATTAAAACCTTCTAAACTTGAAAATGTCATACTTGGAAAAGAATCATTCACACAGTCAGAGCTTAAGGGTGCATTAGTTTTTTACGGTAAAGGAGCGTGTGTTACTTGTCACGCTGGTCCTCATTTTTCTGATTTCAAATTCTATACAGTGCCATTTCCTCAGCTTGGATTTGGAAGAAATGGATTTGGTGTTGACCTTGGTAGATACAATGTTACGTTCAATACAAAAGATTTGTATAAATTTAGAACGCCACCTTTATATAATGTTGAAAAAACTGGTCCTTATGGGCACTCTGGTTCTGTAAGAACTATGGAAGAGGCTGTTACAGCCCACTATGATCCATTGTCTCTCCTTGCAGTGGATAAGATGAAACAATTTGATAAATTTGAGCTTGCAAAACGTTTATCTTATAGCGATAGTACGACTAGAGTTAATTATCTTAGCTCAGAAGAGGTTAACCATGTGGTTAGCTTTTTAAAAACATTATCTTTTTAATTGATCTATTTACATTTATCTTAAGTAAATTTTAATGAATAAACTAATAAGAAACTGTATTTTTGCTTTTAAGTGTGAGCAAAAATGGGAAGAAATGCAGATAACAAAAAAACAGAATGTCAAGTTCTGCCTTAGCTGTCAAAAAGAAGTTTTTTTCTGTAGTACTGACAAACAACTGAAAGATGCAATCGTATTAAATCGTTGTATCTCAATTGAATACGTTGAACAAATAAATAATCAAACAATTCGACTAATGGGAATGCCTAGAAGAAATCAATCAGATATTGATAACACAAAATTTTGAAATAACTTTGGGTATATCAACATGTTAGCAAAAGAGTTCATTCAGAAGCGACTGAGTTATCGCTATCTAGTCGTACAGTCTGAAGACTCTGACAAGATTGTGCGTAGACTAGAGCGAGAGTTGCAGAACAATGAGCATGGATTTGGTACTCCGAAGTTGAATGGAGTTATAAAATGAAATTCCCTCGAATTAATCGAATAATAATCAGCTTAGTAGTATGTAATTCTGTCTATGCTCAAGACTTACAAAATGAAAAAAATTCTCAAGAAATAAAAAATCAAACAACTTACGCAAAGAAGTTCCAATTTAATAACAAGCAATTACTGAATTCGAGGTACGTAGTTAAATGCGAAAAAGATAATTTTGCAGTGAATGAAAAGATTGGATATCAAATTATTGGTGATGGAGTTAAAGAAAAATACATTGACTATACAAATGTTGATTTAATTAAGTTAAAACATTTTAAATTTGTAAATAAAACTAAAAGCTATAAATTTTTAAACCAAGATAGTCAGAATAATTTCGTGCAAATATATGTTGAAGATGATGAAGTAAGGGTATATATTAAAAATAAGAAATCAGATATATCGTTTCAAGTCTGTAAATTAATTAAATATAAAACTAAACCAAGTTTAGATGAAATAATAAATTAAAACCATCTTGTAGTTGGTTGAACAGAGGTGATTTTAGGCGCTATGGGCAGTTGAGTTCTTACTTGAGGTTGCTGCATCAGTGGTCTCGCTACTTGATTCATCTGAGGTGACTTCTGCATCGACACAGTCTGAGGTTTTGCAGCTTGCGATTTAGCAACTTGAGGCTTCACAATCTTGGGACGCATAGCTTTCACAGCACTCACAGAGCGACTAGGACTGCGTACAGCACGACTTTTCTTGGGCTTTGATGATAGTAGACGCTGTGCTTCTTCAGCTTCTCTGCGCTCTTTCTCGACGGCAGCAAAAACATTCTGACTGACGATTTGCCACAATTTCAATAAGTCATCTGCGCTTGCGAATTCAAGTAATCTCATATCTAGTTCAGAAGTGGCTCGGCAAAACTGAACAGGTCGGATAAGTGCATTATTGGGGTTTTTAGCCTTGGCAAGGGTGCCGGGGCAGGAGACCTTTATGAGCAAATCATCTGGGCGGCGAACGCGCCGCGTGTTT
>CANJKA010000151.1 GCA_947474675.1 Flavobacteriales bacterium | reverse complement strand
TTGAGCTTGAGCAATATTAAATTAAAAATATTAATAATCCTAATAAGAAATAAACAATTTTTTAAATATGAAATTGATTCGATTTAGATTTTTTATCTAATAGTTGGTTCTTTTGTACTGATTTATTAAACTGAAAAAATATGATTTTACATTAAACTTTCCAAAAAATCGTTATTTGAAAGTTTTAAAAAAAGTAGCTTGTGAACTCCTAAAGAACTATTAATGAAATAAAAAACGAATTTAAATAAGAGCTTTTAACAAAATTTCAACTGGATGAAGTGCTTTTCTTCCTGTCCCATCAGAAATTTGGTGTCTACAACTTGTACCTGAAGCGGAAATTATGGTAGCCTGTTCTTCTTTTCTAATTGTTGGGAAAAGAACTAATTCACCGATTTTCATAGAAATATCGTAATGCTCTTTTTCGTAACCAAATGATCCAGCCATTCCACAACATCCACTTGGAATATTTAAAACGGAATAATTAACAGGTATAGAAAGAATTTTTTTCAAAGGAGTTAATGATGATATTGACTTTTGAAAACAATGCCCATGCATTCTAACTCTTTCAGAATTTGATGTAAATTGATTCGAATTAATTCTTCCTGCTTCTAATTCTTGTGCTAAAAATTCTTCTATTAAAAAAGTCTTTTTTGTTAGCTTTTGTGCAATTACTTTCAATTCACCTCTGCATAAATCAGGATATTCATCTCTGAAACTTAAAATAGCAGACGGTTCTATTCCAATTAATTTTGATTCTGAATTAGCGAATTCTTTTAAACGTGAAACATTTGTTTCTGCTAATTTTTGAGCTTGATCTAATAATCCTTTTGATAAATAAGTTCTACCACTTTCAACTAAATCAGGAACAATTACTTTATATCCTAAACGATTTAATAATTCAACAGCAGATTTTCCAATATGGACATCGTTATAATTTAAAAATTCATCATTAAATAAATAAATCTCTCCATTTGAATAATTTCCGGTTTGAGTATGTTTTTTAAACCAACTTGAAAAAGTTTGATTTGCTAGTTTTGGTAATTTTCTATGCTTTGAAAAACCACTAAAATGTTTAATTACCCCTCCGATTGGACTGCTCATTACACCATTATACAACCAAGGAGTTTTGCTAAACAATTTATTGATTTTTGTAGTATTACCAATAATTTTACTTCTTAATGGAACACCATTTACTTTATAATATTGGTGAAGTGCTTCCGCTTTTAATTTCGCAACATCTACATTTGAAGGGCATTCAGATTTACACGCTTTGCAACTTAAGCATAAATCCATCACTTCTAAAATCTGCTTGTTATCAAAAGGATTTGATTTTTCTGAAAACGTAATTGTTTCACGAATAATATTCGCTCTCGCTCTCGTTGAATCTTTTTCATTTCGAGTCGCCATGTAACTCGGACACATCGTTCCACCACTAATTTCAGTTTTACGACAATCTCCAGAACCATTACACATCTCAGCAGCTCTAACGATTCCTTTATTCGAACTAAAATCAAAGACCGTTGCTAATTCAGGTGTAATTTGTCCAGCAGTATACCTTAAAAAGGTATCCATTGGAGGCGTATTCACAATTTTACCAGGATTAAAAATATTCCAAGGATCCCATGTTTTTTTTACGTCTTGGAAAATTTTATAAATTTCTTCGCCCAACATATACGGGATAAATTCACCTCTTAAGCGACCATCACCATGTTCACCACTTAGTGAGCCTTTGTATTTTTTTACTAGATGAGCAATGTCTGTTGCGATCGTTCTAAATAATTCGGTTCCCTCTTTAGTTTTTAAATCAATTATTGGACGAAGATGTAATTCTCCAGTAGCAGCATGAGCGTAATGAACACAATGCAAACCTCTTTGGTCTAAAATTTTATTAAAATCTTCAATAAAATCAGGAAGATCATTCACGTCGACTGCAGTATCTTCAATTACAGCAACCGCTTTAGCATCACCTGGAATATTAGATAATAAGCCTAATCCTGCTTTTCTTAAGTTCCAAACTTTACTAGTATCTTCCCCTAATACAATTGGAAAATGAAACCCTAAATTCAATGAACGCAATTCTTCTTCTAATTTCTTTGCTGTATAATTCACCTCATCTGCTGAATCTCTCAAAAATTCAACCACCAAAATTGCAGCTGGATCTCCTTCTACAAAAAATCGATTTTTGCTTTGTTCTATATTTTCTTTGGTACATTCTAAGATGTAATGATCTATCAATTCTACACTATCAGGTTTGTATTTTAAGGCAATTAGATTTGCTTTTAAAGAATCATTAATACTGTTAAAATGAATACAAACCAATCCTGCAAATGGTTTTAAAGCTGGAACAAGATTCAATTTTATTTCAGTTGAAAAAAACAATGTCCCTTCTGAACCAGCAATAAGTTTACAAAAATTAAACTTTTCTTCGCTGTTTCCAAAAGGAGAAGAAACAGCCATTAAATCCAGAGCGTATCCTGTATTTCTTCTAGGAATTGTTTTTTTAGGATAATTTTCATCAAATAAATTTCTATTTGCCTCATTTCCTAAAATGATTTTAGCTTGCTGATAAATCGATTTTTCAAGTTCTCCAACACCATTTTTACCAGCACATTTATCTTCAAACTCTTGGTTGGTTAAACTCCCGAACTCAACTTCATTGCCATCAGCTAAAAATCCTTTGATAGAAATTAAATGTTCTCTTGCTGAACCATAAACTACTGATCTTGCACCGCAGGCATTATTACCTACCATTCCCCCGATCATGCACCGATTACTTGTTGATGTTTCGGGTCCGTAAAATAATCCAAATTGTTTTAAATGGTGATTTAAATCATCGCGAATAACGCCAGGTTCAACAATTACAAAATGATGTTCTTTATTTACTTCTAAAATTTTAGTGAATTTTTGAGAAATGTCAACGATAATTCCATTTCCAACAACTTGACCAGCCAATGATGTTCCGGCTGCTCTTGGAATAATACTAACATTGTTTTCTCTCGCAAAATTAATAATTTTACGAATGTCTTCTCTTGTTTTAGGAACTGCAACAGCCAAAGGCATTTCACGATATGCCGATGCATCAGTTGCATAAAGCGTTCTTAAAGTTTGATCTGTATGAAGAATTCCTTCAATAGAATTAGCTAAATTTTCAAGAGTCATTTTGTTTGGTCTCAAATACCAATTCAATTAACTTTAATCCAAGAAGACTAAATTGATCCTCTAGTAAGATTAATTTATTGAATATAGTTTATTAGTATACTAGTTTTTTTTAAAAAAATGAAAGATTTTTATTTCATCCATTTTTTAACTCTTTTTGCTGCTTTTTTCTTAAATCGTTTTAACACTTGTTCACGAGAACTAACGTTTCCAACTTTTATAATATCTGTCCCCATGAATTGACCTTCACGGTAAAAGGTAAATTCAAAACTAACTGTTACCAATTCATCTCTGTAAATTGAAAACAAATGACCTGTATTCAAAGCGGTAGTAAAATTATCGTGGTTTTGAGCTAACTTAAAATGTTTGTCATATCCTCTCACTGAAACCGTCATGTAAGTGTCAATTCCTTTTGAAGCAACTATTTTTTGAACAGAATCATTTGCTAAAAGTTTTATATCACTCCCCGTTTTCAAAATATTCAATGAAGGTATCGCTTTCACTCCCGCTTCATTTAAAATTTCAGTAACTGCAATTTCAATAGAATAACGATCATCGCCTTTTTCAAGCTGACCAACTATCAACGCATTTTTCAATTTTACTTTATTCTTTTGTGAAAAAGAAAGTAAACTAAGGCCTACAAAAAGTAGTGAAAGTATCAAGTTCATATGTTTTTTATTGTTTTTATTTGTCATATGGAATCGCCATTTTAAAATTCCTAAGAATATATGATATTTTTCGCTTATGGCTTATTTCAGAAATTAAAAAATTTCTTTTGCGATTGAATGAACAGAATAAGAATTTGACATTGTATAATAATGAATACATGGAACTTTTGCTGCATATAATTCTTTAGATTGAGCTATTCCCCATTCAATTCCAACTTGTTCAACTGTTTTATTGTCTTTACATTTCAATAATTCTTTTGATAAATCCTCCGGATAATCAATGTGAAAGAATTTTGGTAAAAACGAAATATGCGTCAAAGATTTAATTGGTTTTAATCCTGGAATAATTGGAACCATTATACCTGCTGCTCTACATGCCGCGACAAAATCAAAATATTTTTTGTTATCGAAGAACATTTGAGTCACAATATATTCAGCACCAGCATCTACTTTTGCTTTTAAGTACAATAAATCGGTTGTCAAATTCATTGCTTCAAAATGTTTTTCAGGATATCCAGCTGTACCAATACAAAAATCAGTTGGCTCTAATTGAATGTCATCCATGATGTAATTTCCATCATTCATTCCTTTTACTTGATGGATAAGATCTACTGCATACTCATGTCCATCTAAATGTGGACGAAAAGTTGATTCCGTCTTAATTGAATCTCCTCTTAAAGCCAAAACATTATCTATTCCTAAAAACTGTAAATCGATGAGTGCATTCTCAGTTTCTTCACGGCTAAAACCACCACAAATAAGATGAGGAACTGCGTCAACATGATATTTATTCATTATCGCAGCACAAATCCCAACAGTACCTGGTCGTTTTCTAATTGCTATTTTTTCTAACAATCCTCTTTCACGTTCCTTATAAATGTATTCTTCTCTGTGATAAGTTACATTTATAAAAGGCGGATTAAATTCCATCAAAGGATCAATACCGTCATAAATAGATTGTATACTTTTCCCTTTCAACGGTGGAAGAATTTCCAAAGAGAATAATGTGTCTTTTGCTTGTGATAAATGATCTGTAATTTTCATTTTTTAGTTCTGTATAACACAAAGATATACAAAGACATTAGATTAATAGAGATTCGGGTTAAGACATTTTTAATAATATTGCAAAATAAATAGTTTTAAGTCGTCTAAAAATAGAGATTTACACTAAAAATGTTTCAGCAATTCTTAAATCAAAAGGGGTTGTTATTTTTATATTTTCCTCATTTCCAGGACAAACACTTATATTATAGCCAGCTTCTTCGACTAAAGAAGCATCGTCTGTAATAGCAGAATGAAATGGGATTTTATACGCATTTTTTAACATATCAAAAAGGAAGAATTGAGGTGTTTGGACTGTTAAAAAATCTTTTCTTTCGGAAGATTCTGTTAATTTACCAACAATTTTACGGATTGATTCTTTCAATATTAACGTAGGAATTGCCGAGCCGGTTTCTGAGACTAAAGATAAACATCTGCATATTGTATCTTGACTCACCAATGGTCTAACTCCATCATGAACCGCTACGATTTCATTTTCGCAAATTGAAAGAGCATTTTTAATTGAATCGTATCTTTCAATTCCGCCTGAAACAATAGTATGAGAAATATTAAAAGTATGTTTTAAAATTAACTCTTTCCAAAAGTTTTCCCATTCTTTCGGTAAGGTCAAAATAATTTGACAATTAGAATCAAATTTATAAAAACAAGTAATCGTATGCATAAGAATAGGTAAACCTCCAATTTCAATAAATTGTTTTGGAATTTCTGAACCCATTCTTTTTCCAATTCCTCCAGCAGTGATGATCACAGAAAATGACATATTTAAAAATTGGAAATGAATTTTTCTTATTAAGATGAAAGGTTATTACCTCCCTTTACCCCCTACTCAAGTAGGGAAATATTATATAAAAAAAGGTTATTCGTCAATGACAAATAACCTTCAAAAAATATATTTTAATTAATAATTTCTTATTAATGTTTTTTAGCAGCATCTTGTTTGTCAAATTTACGTTGTAAACTCAACCAATAGAATAAACCGATAAAACCTAATACGATACATGAATAGTTAAAAATATTTCCAATGTTATCATAAAATATACCAGCAGTATTGTAGAATCCATCACCAATACTTTCCATCATTTCTCTTGAACTCATATCTCAAATTTTAATATCACAAAGTAAGTAAAAAAAACACCTATAAAAAAGGAAATAGGGCAAAAAGATCTTTTTTTATTCGGTTTTATCTGTTACATCCTCTTTATCAGCATTTTCTAATCTAAATTTTTCAATTGCTAACGTTAATTCAATAAAATCATCAACTGACAATCTTTCTGGCCTTAACGTTAGAAAAGGGTGCTCAAAAAGAGGATCGTGAATAATAGATTTTAGTGAGTTTCTAATGGTTTTTCTTCTTTGCCCAAATGTTTGTTTCACCACATGTATAAACAATTTATCATCACACGCCAACGTTTCTCTATCGTTTCTAGTACAACGAATAACGCCAGATTTTACCTTTGGGGGCGGATTAAAAACGTGTTCATCTACTGTAAAACAATATTCTATGTCATAAAAAGCTTGAATTAAAACACTGATAATCCCGTATTGTTTTGTCCCTGGTTTTTCAGCAATTCTCCAAGCAACTTCTCTTTGAAACATTCCCATTATTTCAGGAATTTGATTTCTATATTCCAAACATTTGAACATTATTTGAGAAGAAATATTATAAGGGAAATTTCCTACAACTGCAAAAGGTTCATTTCCAAGAATTGTTTCAAACTTCGTATGTAAAAAATCTGATTCGTAGATTCTTCCTTCTAAAACTGGAAAATGCTCTTTTAAATAAGCAATTGAATCACGGTCAATTTCCATTACATGAACTTCAGATTCTGTTCTTTCTAATAAGTATTCAGTCAAAGCTCCCATTCCTGGTCCTACTTCTAACACTTTATTACATCCTTTGAATCCTTTGAATTGCTGAGCAATTTTTTGACAAATATTTTTATCAGTCAAAAAATGTTGACCTAAATGCTTCTTTGCTTTTACTTTAAATTTCATAGCTTGAATTCTTCTAAAACGGATAAAGTTGTTCTGAAAGCTGCAAATTTACCCGCATATTTTGAACTGTGATCTGCTTGTAAAGCTGGAGCGTGTTTTTGCTCATATTCTTCAAAAATCTCTTTGCTGGGACTTAAATAAGTAATGGCAAATGTCATCCCTCCTTCTTCTTCACCGTGTACACGAGAAATTCTACTTTCTAGAAAACAACCCGTCTTCATTACTTCTGGAATATGAGTTGAACGCATCCAATCTAACCAGTTTTCATGGATTTCTGGATCAATACTTACAGTAACATTGTATAAAATCATAGTACAAAGATATAAAATGATGCTGGATTTTTAAAGCTTAATGTTTGGTTGTAGTTTATAAAATAAAAAAAGCCAACCATTTCTGATCGACTTTTCAAATTTTATTGAATTGGATTTATTTTTTGCTAATCATTTTTCTAATCAGTTGAAGGATCAAATTGTTGAAACGGATTGAATCTATTAATTGTAGAAACTTCTTTCAAACTTTGATTTTCAACTCTAATTACACGACCTGGATATTTCTCTACCATTGTCATATCGTGAGTCGCCATAAGAATTGCCGATTTTTCTTCGATAGCAACAGCGATCAATAAGCGCATGATTTCTTCTGAAGTTTCAGGATCTAAATTTCCGGTTGGCTCATCAGCTAAAATTAAAGCAGGTTTATTTAACAAAGCTCTAGCAATCGATAATCGTTGTTGCTCTCCTCCTGATAAAGCATAAGACATCGAGTTTATTTTTTTCTCTAAACCAACTAATTGAAGAACTTCAGTGGCTCTTTTTTGCATTAATGATTTATCAGTCCAACCTGTTGCTCCCATAACAAAAAACAAATTCTTTAATACAGAACGGTCCGTTAACAGTTGAAAATCTTGAAAAACAACACCAATTTTTCTTCGAAGCATTGGTATATTATGCTTGTTTAATGTTCTTAAATTAAAACCCGCTACAGATCCTTCACCTTCATTTAGAAGAATTTCACCATACAATGTTTTTAAGAATGAACTTTTTCCACTTCCTGTTTTTCCTATCAGGTAAACAAATTCACTCTCCCCCAAATTGAAATTTACCTCATCTAAAATAAGAATATCGTTTTGATAAATTTTAGCATTTTTTATTTCGATTACGTTTTCCACAGGAATAATTTTAATAAAATTAGATAAAGTAACTTACTTATTATTAATAAAGTATTTACAAGTTAATTATTTAATACTTTGATCGCTTTTTGAACTTCAGAATCATGGCTATTAATAATTATAAAATAACCTTGTTCTTCCCACAATTGTCGCGCAATTTCTGCTTTCAATGTTTGTAAAATTAAGCGTTTACTCATTTTTAAGCCATTCAAATCTTGTTTAACTTTTTCTTGTTTTTCAGCATAAAGAGTGAATTTTGATAAAAGGTCATCTGTTATTTTAAAACTTGAATTAAATTGTTCAGCTGATTTCCATTTCGTTCTTTTATCAGATACATAATCAAAAGCAAAACTTTGAAAAGCACTCGAATATCTTAATTCGGAATAATACAAACTCATACCAGAAGAATCGAAAGGAACAAATATATCAGGCATGATACCTCCGCCTCCATAAACCGTTTTTCCTTTTGGGGTTTTAAATTTTAAAGAATCAACAAATAATGTTGTGTCAGGATGATATAATTCGCCATTGTCTAATCTATCGTATTGATCTTGGTAATATTCTTCAATACTATTTTTATATGATTTTTGAATACATCTTCCTGTAGGAGTATAATATCTAGCGATAGTTAATCTTAAATTACTGCCGTCTCTTAATTCTAAATCTTGCTGAACTAATCCTTTTCCAAATGATCTTCGCCCAATTATAATACCTCGATCGTTATCTTGAATTGCTCCAGCAACTATTTCACTAGCAGAAGCTGAATTTGCATTTATCAAAACAGCTAATTTAATCGATTCTAAAAAACCTCCAGCTTTAGATTTATATGTCTGAGATTCGGAATGTTCCCCTTTTGTCATAACAATTGGAAGTCCTCCTTTTAGAAAATCATCTACGATATCAGTTGCACTCGTTAAAACACCTCCTCCATTGTTTCTTAAATCTAAAATCAAACTTTTCATCCCTTTTGATTTTAATATCTCAGCTACCTCACGAAATTCTTTAGTGGTTGTAACAGAAAATTGTTCTATTTTAATATATCCTGTGCTTGAATTAATCATATTAGCACAAAGTATTGATGAAATTGGAATTGTTCCTCGTGTGATTTGTTTAGGAATTATATGTCCATTTCTTAAAATCTGAACACTGACTGTAGTATTAGCAATACCTTTTAACATTGACATTATTTTATCATTCGATATTTTTTTCCCTGCTACAGTTTGACCACTAATTTTAATAAATTTATCTCCAGCTTTTATTCCGACTTTTTCAGAAGGTGAATTTTTAATGACATGCGTA
>CANJKA010000150.1 GCA_947474675.1 Flavobacteriales bacterium | reverse complement strand
CCGTTCGCTTTCGCTTCTAGAACTGCTACTTTTCTTTAAACATTCTTGCTTTAGTTAATTCTTTTAATTTATTTTCTAAATCTTGAAGATTCTTATTTTATGCGTTTTTAGTTTAAAATTCATTTCAACAACACTCAATAGCTTTATGAGCAACATTTAAATCTCTTCACTGACTTATTTGTTGAGCAGGAAGATTGTTATTCGCTATAAAGGCATCATGTAATGGCTTTAATATTGGGACGACAATTTCTGTATCCGTTTTCAAACTAAAGTATCTAGCATACAAAAATTTCTCACCTTTTTTATCGACCCCTTCGATAGGAATTATTTTATAAACATCGGATTCTCGACACCCAGTAAATAGCAGAGTTAGCAATATTAATTTCGTATTTTTCAAACAATCAGTTTCAGGCTGATATTTTAAAATCTTTGCAATATCTTCAAAATTTAAATAAATTGAATCAACACTAACTGCCTGTATTTTATCTTTTTGAACTAGATCAACTGAAGGGTTAAATAAAGTGATCTTATATTTTCTTGTTATTTCATTTATTGTTGCTTTGAACGTTTTTTGAATTGCCCAAACTCCATTTATTTTACTCAAACGATCCTTTGCTTCATCAATAAATTGTAAATACAACTCCTCAGTAAGATCATTGGTATAAATTAATTTACCGATTTTTTCTTCAAATTTTTCCAATTTATTAGCAAGTCCTGTATAAGGTTTTAAACTTTCTGATTTAATATCTTTGGTTTTTATAATTTCATTCCTAATAAAATCTACAATTCGCAATCGTTGAATTATTTTCGATTCCTCTTTGCCTTTTAATTTTACATCTAACTCACTTTTGAATGTTTCAGGTGTCAAATCTTTTTTATGCTCTAAATATTTAAAGATATTAATAATTTGATCCTCAATTTTTAAAAGTTCAGCATATTTACTTTTATTAAATGGTTTTTTAGCGACATTATCCCACTCGTCTTTATGGGATTTAATACCGATATAATACCGCATTGGCTTGTACACAAACTCATTTTTTAGAATGTCGAATTCTTTATATCCAAAGTTTAAACTTGCGATAATTGGAGCTTCACCTTTTACTCCAGTTTTAAGTGCATAACTTATTTTTAATTTCATGGCGTTAGTGTTTATATTTGATAACAAACTTATAACGAATATATTTTATTTGGGTGCAAAAAAGGTGTGGAATCTTGGATTAAAACCATGATTTCATGAGGAGCAATTTAATTTCACCTAAGTAACAATGCGTTGAATTCCAGTAATTTGTGAAATTAAATGAAATTAAAAAATCTGAAAAACTTACCCAGCGGGATCACTGATAGAAATATCAAAATACACTAAAACCTCTCAAAACATTGTTTTGAGAGGCTTTTTCATTTAAGACACTTCCAAAACATTCATTAAATATCAATACAAAGGTGTGCGATTCGGTGCGTCAATATTTTATATCAAAATGACGCACCGAATTACGGATCAAGTCATATTGTTGTGGGATTGAAAAAATCACGCAAAAATAGGATCAAAATAGAAAGTTGTGGAGTAGCATTTTTTTTTCAGCTACAAATTACTTCCAATGCTCTTTCCACCGTCAACATACAACGTCTGACCAGTAATAAAATTTGTTTTGTACGATCCTAAAAAGGCAACTGCGTTTGCAATATCTTCTGGTTGTCCAATACTTTTCGTTGGTTGAGCTTCTATTAAACTTGCCAGTACATCTTCTCTTAAACCTTTTGTCAACGGAGTATCAATCAAACCTGGAGCAATCGCATTTGCACACACATTGTATTTCCCTAATTCAAGTGCTAAAACTCGAGTTAAACCAACAATTCCAGCTTTGGAAGCAGAATAATTCGATTGACCTCTATTGCCTAACCAAGCTCTTGATGCTATATTAACGATTCTACCTTTATTTTGAATTTTCATCAAAATAGCGGCTTCCTTACACATTAGCCAAGTACCTTTTAAATTCACATCAATAACAGCGTCAAAATCGTCTTCTGACATATTCCAAATCATATTATCCTTTATAATTCCAGCATTGTTCACTAAAAGATCTAAAGCTCCATATTCTTTTGAAATAAATGCAAACATTTTCTTTACTTCAATTTCCTTAGAAATATTTCCCGAATAAAAGACGCAATTCCCTTTGTAGTCTTTTTGTAGTTCGATTCCTGCTTCTTTATCAACATCAACCATTACCACAAAATAACCTTCCTTGATTAATTTTTCTGTAATCGCTTTTCCAATTCCTTTTACGGCACCTGTAACTAATGCTATTGATTTTATATTTTCCATTTTAATACAATTCAACTAATAAATGATAAAATTTCAGGAAATAGTCATTCTTATTTGACTAAAATGATCACAAAATTCGCCTACAATTTACGCTATAATAAAATTCATATTCTATGATATAAATCATATTATGAACAAAATTAAGGGTATAATTTAGTCGAGGTTAAAACAATCAAAAACTTAGTTAAAAATATAACAATTATACAATAACTGGTTAAAATTATAAAAACAATGAAATACCAAATTTTCAATAAAAAAATAAAATCAGAAAAATGAATACACTAAAAGAAATAATAGATTTATGTAAAGTTCAGTCATTTGATATGGATTTTACGAGAGCTAAGGAATGGAAAGCTGAAAAAGAAGGTCGAGTATTAGTTGGATACATGCCCATTTATTTTCCTCGTGAAATCATTCATGCGGCTGGAGCAATGGCAGTTGGGATTTTTGGAGGAGGAGATCGTAAACAAATTATTAAAGGTGATGCCTATTATCAATCGTACATTTGTCATATTCCGAGAAGTATTATTGAATTAGCGTTGGATAAACATTTGGACCATATTGATGGATTTATTTTCCCTTCAATATGTGATGTTATTCGTAATTTATCTGGAATTTTCAAGCAACAAAAAATTGGAAAGTTTGTAAAATACATGGATTTTCCACAAAATTTCTTACCTGAAATTGGAGGTGTATTCTATCAACAAGAAATGGAACATGTTCTTCAATACATCAAGGAAATCAATGGTATAGAGGTTACGAAAGAAGCTTTAAATCATTCTATTGATCTTTATAATAAAAACAGAAAAATGATCTCTTTTATATATGATATTCGTCAGGATTTTCCTTGGAGAATGTCAATTGAAGAGGTTTATTACATTGTTAGAGCAGGAACAACAATGCCTGTTGAAGAGCACAATGCCCTATTAGAAAAAGTATGTGAATTCATCAAAGAAGATATTGGTGTACCACAAGATAAAATAAAAGTTATTATTTCTGGGGCTTTCTGTGAGCAACCAGCAATCGGTTTGATTAAAGCAATTGAAGAAGCTGGTTGTTATGTAGTAGAAGATGATTATATGTTAGGTTCAAGAATGATTCTTGGCGATATCGATGCGACTACTGATAATCCTTTAGAAGCTATTTCTACTTCATATATTAATCAAAGTCAATATTCTTCTTCTATTTATGACGTCCATAATCCGAAAGAATTCCGTTTGGCAAAAATGGTAAAAGAAAGAGGTGCGAATGGGGTCATCTTTGCTTCAGCAAGTTTCTGTGATCCAAGTTTATTAGATGCTCCAATTTTCCAAAATGCATTCAACAAATTAGGAATTCGTTACATCGCCTTCCAATACAGTGAAAACATCAATCAATTTAAAGTAATTAAAGAGCAGGTTGGGGCTTTTTCAGATTCGATTAAGTTGTGGGAAGATGAACCAGTAATTACTGCGTAAAGGTGTCTATTAAAGCTCACTTCTCTTCGTTGGAACAAAAATTTTATTTCCTCATTTACAAATGTAAACTCAGAAGTAAAATTTTAATTCCGCCTCAATAATTGAGCTTTAAAAAACACCCTTAATGAAAACACAAAATTTTATATAAACAATCTTGAATTACAAAATTATGGCACAAGAAGCACAAAAAGAAAGAAGTATGATTCTCCAAAAGGAGATGATTGATGGTCTTTTCAATGATTTAGCAAATGCAAAAGAATTAGGAAAAAAAGTTTGTTATACATTTATTCCTGGAAACCTTTCTGAATTAATCAGAACGTTTGACATGTTGCCTGTTTATCCAGAAATCAATGCGTTACAAAGTGCAATGCGTAAAAAATCTGGGGCATATATTAAAGAAGCTGAAAAAAATGCTCACTCAGAAGACGTTTGCACTTACGTTAAATGTGATGTGGGAATGTTAATGAAAGGAAATGTTGGTCCAACTGGATTGAAAATTCCTGAACCAGATATTTTACTTTTAAGTTATACGGGATGTTTTACTTTCTTAAAATGGTTCGAAACTTTAAAGAGAGAATATCCAAATGCAAAAGTTATCATGGTACATACTCCGTATCAGGAAAATGCTGAAATGACTCCTCACATGGTTGAGTACATGGTGAAACAATTGAGAGATGAAGTTATTCCTCAAATGGAAGCAGTAACTGGAATTAAATTCGACGAAGCAAAATTGAAAAGACACCTTGTTTTAGCAAAAGAAGCGGAAGATTGGATTACAAAAATATTTGACACCACAAAACACAGACCTTCTCCTATTGATGCTTATTTCGCTGGTGTTTATTACATCGGACCAATAAATATTGGATTTAGAGGAACACAAGAAGCGGTTGATTATTACAAAGAATTACACGCTGAAATTATGGAAAGAGTTCGTTTAGGACTTGGGCCAATTACTCCAGAAGGAGAAATGAAAGAAGAAAAATACAGACTGGTGGTTGAAGGTCCTCCAAACTGGACAAGTTTCCGTGAATTCTGGAAAATTTTCTATGACATGGGTGCTGTAATCGTGGCTTCTTCTTACACAAAAGTAGGTGGTGTTTACGATATGGGGTGGAGACATGATGAAACTAGACCGTTAGAATCTTTGGCTGAATATTGTATGAATTGTTATACAAATTTGAATATTCCTCAACGAATTGCATTGCTTTCTAAATGTATCACGGATTACGAAGCGGATGGATACATCACAAATTCAATCAAAAGTTGTAATTCATTCTCTGCTGGCCAATTAGCAATGATGCGTGAAATTGAAGATACATTAGAAGTTCCAGTTGGATTCATTGAATCTGATTTGGTTGACCCTCGTTATTTCTCTTATTCAAACATTAAAAATAGGTTAGAATCTTATTTCCAGATGTTGGAGCAAAGAAAATCAATGAAAGAAACAGTTTAAGAATGTCTTTAAAACGCATTTCTCTTCGTTGGAGCAAAAAATTAAATTACTCATTTACAAACGTAAACGCTGTAGTTAAATTTTAATTCCGCCTCAATAATTGAGTTTTAGAGACATTCTTTTATATCAGATTAACTATTAAATAGAAACAATTAATTCAAAAAATTCAAAGAAATGGATAAATATTATTTAGGCATTGATTTAGGATCAACTACTTCAAAAGCTGTAATTATAAATGAAAAAGATGAAATTGTAGGACGTGGAATCACAAATACAAGAGCAAATTACAAAGTAGCAGCAGATGTTGCTCGTGATGAAGCAATCTATGATGCTCGATTCACACTTTTAGCTCAAAAATTGAACGAAGATTTGGCTTCAAAACCAGAGTATGTAAAATACATGAAAGATCTTCGAAGTGTATTTCAATACGGTCAATTCAAACGTAGAATGGACAGTTTGGAAGACATGTTGAATAAAACAGTTTCAGAATTTACGTATGCAAATAAAGATGCCTTAGGTGTTGAAATTCGTAAAATTATTGAAACAATTCGTCCACAAATTCACCACGAATTTATCAATGGAGATTTAGGTTCTAAAAATCAATTTTTCCGTGATATTGTAAGTGAAAGATACAATGCACAAGTGGAAGGAGTTGGTACTCAATTTTATGAGCCATTAATGCTTGCTTTTGATAAAAGTATTACACCTGTTGAAAATGAAATGGTTTCCTACAGTTTCAATGAGTTAGTACATGAATCCATGAAAATTTTGGATGAGAAATACGAAGGATTAGCTGATCAACCGGAAGATGAAGGAAAAGAAGATTGGTATTATGCTGAATTAAATGCCATCAAAAACAATTACAAAAGTGTAGAAGGAACTTTGCGTCAACACATTGATGAAATTGCTGATCGTGATATTCATATTTCAAAAATGACAGGAACTGGATACGGAAGAGCTTTATTGCCTTTCCCCGATGATTGTATCAAATCTGAAATTCTTTGTCACGCTTACGGTGCTCACGCTATTTTCCCAAACACAAGAACTGTTTTGGATATTGGTGGTCAAGATACGAAAGCGATTCAAGTGGATAGTCATGGTTTGGTAACTAGTTTCCACATGAATGATCGATGTGCTGCAGGTTGTGGAAGATACTTAGGATACATAGCGGATGAATTTGGTTTATCCTTAAACGAACTAGGAACTGAAGCGAACAAAGCAACAAAAGAAACGGTAATTTGTTCTACATGTACTGTTTTTGCTGGAGCTGAAGTAAAAGAATTATTACACAACGGAGAAGAAAGACCTAATATTTTAGCTGGTTTACACAAAGCAATTGTACAAAGAGCAATGTCTCTTATTGCACGTTCAGGTGGTGTTAAAAACGAATTTACATTTACTGGAGGAGTTGCTAGAAATGAAGCAGTTTTGAAATACGTCAAAAAAATGGTTACTGATTCTTATGGCGAAGTAACAATGAACATTCACACAGATTCAATATTTATGGGAGCTCTAGGTGGAGCCATGTTCGCTCGTAGAAATGTTACAGCTGATTTACCGGTTAGTAAAAAAGCAGAAGTAACGGAAGAATAAAGTTGAGAAATAGGCTGAGATTGAGGTAATTAATTTAAAGAAAATACAATGGAAAATTCGATATATACAATGGGGGTTGATGTTGGTGGAAGCTATGTAAAAGCAGTACTAATGTCTTATAACAAAGAAACTGGTGACCATAAATTGGTTGACAAACAAACAGAGAAAATTCGTAAAAGAAATCCGAAGGATGTTGTTGTTGAGGCAGTTGACTTACTTTTAGAAAGAAACAATTTAAACTACGACAAAGACATTTCTTACCTTGCTTCGACTGGAGAAGGTGAAATGGTTGAGAAAAAAACAGGTCACTTTTACAGTATGACTTCTCATGCTAGAGGTGGAGTTTATTTTTCTCCTGAAGCAAAAACAGTAGTTGACATGGGAGGACTTTACGTGAGAGCTATCAAAATTGATCCTCGTGGAAAAGTATTGGATTACAAAATGACAGGACAATGCGCCTCTGGATCAGGTCAATTCATTGAGAACATTTCTCGTTACTTAGGGTTAGCAATTGAAGAAGTTGGACCAATGTCATTAAAAGCAGATAATCCAGAAGTTCCATCAGGAATTTGTGCGGTATTAGCTGAAACAGATGTAATTAACTTGGTTTCAAAAGGACTTTCAACTCCAAACATTGTGAAAGGAATAAATATTTCAATTGCACAACGTGTAATCAAATTATTAGGGTCATTAAGAACAGAATCTCCAATCGCTTTAGTAGGTGGTATGGGTATGAATGCTGGAATGATTCAAGCTATTGAGGAATTGGCAACTGAAAATAAAAAAGGAGAATTATCTTTTATTTCTCATCCAGATGCAATTTATTCTGGAGCAATCGGAGCAGCTCTTTGGGGTGGTTTTAGATATCATAAATTAAAAGAAAAACAAGCTTCAGTTGTAGCATAAAAACTCTCTCCATGAAAGAACTGCATTCAGAATTTAAATTGGGCGAAGTAATTCCAAATATTGCTACGCTTTTAGAACGCAATGTGAAATTGTTTGGAGATAAAGTAGTTTATCAAGAGAAAAATAGTGAAGGAGAATACGAAGGAATTATCTGGACAGATTTTTATCAAAACATACAAAATATAGCTTATAATCTTCAACAAGCTGGTTTTACGAAGAATGACAAAATGGTCGTTTTTTCTAGAAACAACCTTAAAATGTTGGAGTTACAATTGGCGATTATGGCGTATGGAGGAATTGTCGTTCCGATTTTTGCAAATTTCAAACAAGATACGGCTGAACTTTTAATCAATCATTCGGATGCGAAATGGCTGGCAATGGATGGATTTTCTCAATTACAAAATATCGATACGAATTTAAAAATCGAGAACTATTATGTGTTTGATGAAGTGACGGATAAACGTTTTCCTGACCTTACTTTTTTCAAAGAATTATTAAAACCTAGACCTTCTGGTTCTTCTAGTTTTGATTTGACAGTTGATCCAGAAACGGTTTGTTTAAACATGTATACTTCTGGAACAATGGGAATTCCAAAATGTGTGCAATTGATGCATAAAAACATTTTGTCTCAACAAGCTGCTTTAGATATTGTTTGGAATGTTACTCCCGAAGATCGTTTTCTTGCGTATTTACCTTGGCATCACAGCTTTGGTGGAATTTTCGAACTATTCACAGCTTTATATAACGGAGCAACATTCTCTTTAGAAAGCAGTTACGGTAGAGATGCGAAAATGATATTTGAAAATTGGAAGAAAATAAAACCGACCATCTTTTTTAGTGTCCCGAAAGTCTATCAATCTCTTTTTGACATGACCAGAGAAAGTAAAGAAGCGGAAGATATCTTTTTCAATTCTGGTTTGAAATTCATTTTTACAGCTGCTGCTGCCCTACCCGAGCGACTTTCCAATGAATTTGAAAAAAGAAACATTACAGTTGTTGAAGGTTGGGGATTAACGGAAACTTCTCCTTGCTGCACATTGACAGATCCTACTTTGAAAAGAGAAACAGGTGTTGTTGGAAAACCAATTCCAGGTGTTAGCGTTCGTATTGCTGATGATGAAGAAATTCAGGTGAAAGGTCCGAATGTGTTGCTTGCTTATTATAATAACGACGAAGCAAACAAGGATCTTTTTACAGAAGATGGCTGGTACAGAACAGGTGATGTTGGAGCGATTACAGAAAATGGATTAAAACTAATTTCTCGTAAAGACCGTATTTTCAAATTATCAAATGGTGAAAAAGTCATTCCGACAGATCTTGAAAAACAGATTGAATTGAAATGTCACTACGTTCAATACGCGGTAGTTTCAGGAAGTGGCGAAGAACATCCTGTTGCTTTAATTTTCCCGAATAAGAAATTACTTGAAACTCCTGACTACGAATTATCACCAGAAGAAGGATGTTTTTGTCCAAGAAGTTTAAATGAATTGGGAAGATGCTTGACGGGTTGTTTAGAAATAGCGAACAGTCGAATTGGTCAAAAATTCTCAAAAGTAAAATCTGCGGCAATTATCATGGATGAATTATCTCTTGATGATAAAACCTTGACACCTTCCATGAAAATGGCTCCTAAAAACGTGGTTGAAAAATACAAAGCTCATTTACTTAATCTATACGGTGACAATGTTCCTGTTGATGAAGAAGTTTATGTTAT
>CANJKA010000149.1 GCA_947474675.1 Flavobacteriales bacterium | reverse complement strand
CCATAAAATTTAAATTAATATAAAATGATTTAGCGGGATCATTTTCCCAATATTGATTATTAGGAAAAGAGGTTGTGTTTTGAGAATTTAAAAGTACATTAACACCTAAATCAATTCCTGCCCAATGTGCTTCGTTTCTTTCTGCTTCTGCTTCAGATGGACTTGCATCAATTGTATCAGTTGAAGGACCTTGTGGGAAGTTTATATAAACAATTTTATCCTTAATTGAAACTATTTCAAGCTTTCCTAGGTGTGTTCTAGACGTATCAGATTTTAAAGTTTCTTCCGGTAATTCTTGAGCAAAACTTTGTCCTAAAAGTAATATTGTTGCTGTTGAGTAAAATAATTTTTTCATCTTTTTATATATTAAATTTTTATTTCTTGTTTTTGAATTAATTCAATTAAAATCAATTCTTTTAATAACTGTTGCCTTTAAGACATTAAGTTCTTTAAAAAGTTACAGAAGAAATCAAAAAAAAATATAATTAGCTTTTTTTAAAACAATTAGAAAAAAGATTATTTAAATCTTTTTAATCTATACTCATATTTTACGCCGTCTTTATTATAAGAATACCAATATGAATTGTTGCTTAATTTAAGAATTGTAATTTCATCATAAAAATTACCAACTGTCCCAACTTCGGATCTTTTGAATGTGTTTTCATCTTTTGAAAGTGTCCAATAATAGGTTTTTCCTGGATCAAAAAGTATACATTCTGCACACACAGATCCTTCATTACAATTTACACTTGTCCCACAAAGCTCTGAATAAGTTTCCTTATATTTTTTATTTTTATAGGTGTAATCAATAACGTCGTTTACATAATATTCGTCTAAATACCAAACTCTACTTGTTAATCTTCTGGCAGGACTTTTAATAGTGCCAAACGTGTTTTCTGGGTATTTTTTCTTGCATCCATCTATTAAAAGTAAGCTAATAAAAACAAGGCTAAAACCAATTATTCGATTTCTCATAGTGATTGTTTATAGATTTCTTTTTGTAAAACTACAAAAAACAAAATTCTGTACGGTATTAAAGGGAGTTGAATGATCCACTATTTTACATTCAATTTTGTTTAGAATACCGCTAAAACACGTTTCCATTAATTCTTCCGAATATTGTTTGATTTCAATCCCACTGCACTTGATTGGTCCTTCTGTTGAAAACGTGCCAATAACAACTATGCCATTATCAGAAATAAAACGAGTTAATTTCGTTTTATACTTTTCAATCTCTTCATCATTGGTTAAGAAATGAAAAGCTGCTCTATCGTGCCAAAAATCATATTTTTCATCCGTTTCAAATGTTGTTATATCTGAAACAATCCATTTCACTTTTGAAGCTTTTTCACCTAATCGAATTTTTGCTTTCTCAAGTGCAGAAAATGAAATATCTAAAACTGAAATGTTTTCATAACCCAAAGCCAATAAATGATCTACAAAAAAACTATCTCCTCCACCAATATCAATAATTTTAGCCGTTAAAGGAATATTGTGCTCTTTAACAAACTCCATCGAAGAAGTTGGAACTGGTTGATACCAACTAACGTCTTTCAATTCTTTGGTTTGATATATATTTTCCCAGTGATTTTTTTTATTGAATTCTTCCATGTTAATAATTTTAATAAAAGTACAGATAAGAATAATTCTAGAAATAGAATTTGATTTTATTTTTTTAACCGTGCTTGAAAAACTTTTTCAAATTTTTCGATTTTTGGTTGAATTACCATTTTACAATATCCTTGTTCCTTATTGTTTTCATAATAGTTTTGATGGTGCATTTCTGCTAAATAAAATTTAGAAAAAGGGCTAACTTGAGTAACAATTGCATTAACGTAGACTTTTTCTTTGTTTAATTCAGCGATTATACTCTTCGCTTTTTTCATTTGTTCCTCATTTCTGAAAAATATTACAGATCGATATTGAGTTCCTGCATCTGCTCCCTGTCTATTTAAAGTAGTAGGATCATGAACAGTAAAAAACACTTTAAATATTTCATCCAAAGACGTTTTTGTATTATCAAACACAATCTGAACAACTTCTGCATGACCTGTTTTTCCGGTACAAACAGCTTCATAAGAAGGATTCATAATTGAACCTCCCGAAAAACCAGATTCAACTTTTATAACTCCGTCTAACATTTCATAAACAGCTTCTACACACCAATAACAACCGCCTCCTAGTGTAATTGTGTCAAGTGTTTGTTTAACTTCTTTAATCATCTCTTTTTCACTAACAAATTCTAATGATGCAGAATTAACACAATACCTCATTCCTGTTTCTGTCGGTCCATCATCAAATAAATGGCCTAAATGTCCACCACATTTCGCACATTCAATTTCAACTCGTTTCATTCCGTGACTATTGTCTTCACGTGAAACAATTTTACCTCCAGCAATTTCTTTATCAAAACTTGGCCACCCACAGTGAGACTCGAATTTCATATCATCGGTAAATAACTCATTACCACAAGCACCGCATTTGTAAACACCCTTTTCTTTGTTTAACAATAATTTTCCTGAAAATGCAGCTTCAGTACCTTGTTGTCTAAGAACATAATATTGCTCTTCTGTTAATTGTTTTCTCCATTCTTCATCTGTTTTTGAAATAGAATCTGATGATTCACTCATAGTTATTGATTTTGTTTGAATAGAAGACGTGTTTTGTCCACAGGCATTCAATGTTATTACCAAAATGACAAATGGTAAAGAACAAATTGATTTTCTAAGATATTTTACTGTTTTCATTTTATTTAATTTTACGATTTATTGATCAGACGTTGAGAAATCAAATTCCTGACAATAATCTAAAAATTAAAATAATGTTGAATAAATTTCAATTAACTTAAGAGTTGTTTTCCAATTCCTAGTCGTTGCTTTTACCTTTAATTTATTTTCAAAAAAGGTATTAGATAATTTAGTATTTCCATATCCTCCTGGACAATAAACATAAACAGTACGACCTATAATACAGAATCTATCAGGAGAAAAATCGAATTTATTAATTTCATCTAATTTTTCAATTGAGGGTGTTTCAGCTAAATAAGTTACGTGTAATTTTTCTGTATCAATCTCAAATTCCTTTAAAAAGGGATTATCATTCACTGTGTTTTTTAAAAAATCAATTGTAAAAACAAGAACTGGAACCTGAAAACCATATTCATCTTGTATTGCCTTTTCTATCGTTTGAATTAAATCAGATTCAGAATTAGTTTTATTGAAATTGAAGAGGACGTTTCCACTTTGAATATACGTCACAACATCAGAAAAGCCGAGTGATTCATAGATCTTTTTCAAATCAGCCATTAAAATTTTCTTTTGACCACTTACATTGATTCCTCTTAAAATTGAAATGTATGTTTTCATGCTATAAATATTTTACGAATTCCAATAAAAAAAGGAATGAAAAAGCTATAAACAATAAAAAACAAAATAATAAATTCTTTCATGTTTAAGCTTAATAAAACCGCCATAATCAACAATTGAAAACCTAAACCATAAATAGAAAGCAAAGTCATAAACCATTTAGGAATTGATTTAACTTTAGAAGCACTTCTTTCTAAAGTATAAATAATCCAATCAAAAGGACCGTATAAAAACTTGTATAGTACAAATAGTCGATTTACATTTTTTTGAGATTCTCCTGGATAAGCAACCGGAAATTTGTTTTCAAAAACGCGACTGGTTTTATCACTATTTAAAGATTTACTTCTTAAAATCACATAATAATAATTGTACAATGTACCCTGTAATTGACATGCGATAAAAGCAATAAACGCAAACAAATAAGAGGATGAACTTACTTGTGCAAAAGTCAAAAACAAGATTAAATTAATAATACTGTCTGCGTTTGAATCTAGATATCTTCCAATGTATGACGGTTTATTTTTTAATCGAGCTAATTCACCATCCGCAGCATCAAATATTGACTTGATAATTAAGAAAATACCGGCTAAAACGTACTTTCCGTGAAAAATAAAATAAATTGAGATAATAGCACAAATTACAAACATCCACGTAACATGAATTGCTGTAATTCGAGTATTTTTAAATCTATTTGCTATAAATTTCGCAACAGGTCTCCCGTAATCAGAAAAATCCAAAAATTTATTATCACTTGAGAGTTTTGACATTCTTTAGAATTAATTTAAAAATCATAAAAATCATTAATGTCTCTACGGTCCTTTTTAGTGGGTTTTCCACTGCCGTTTTCACGATATACAGATTGAGTTAATGTATACAATTTATATTTTTCCTTTTCAGAATCAGGAGTAATATCAATAATATAATCCTCCACTAATTTAGCACCAATACGATTATCCAAAAGTTGAATTATTTTATAGCTATAAACTGCTGTACTTTTCAAAAACGAAATGGTATCACCAACTTTTGGTTCGCGAGATGGTTTAACAGTTGAATCATTTAACTTGATCTTTCCTTTCGTTATCAATTCAGAAGCTTGTGAGCGTGTTTTAGCAAGCCGAACACACCAAACATATTTATCAAGTCGTAAAGCCATCTTTCATCTTTTTAGGAAGGGATTTGAAAACCAAATCGTAAGAATGATCTATTAATTCCACAATTAACTTAAAATCAACATCATCATTTACCTTAACTGTATTCCAATGCTTTTTATTCATGTGAAAAGCAGAAGTTATACCTGTAAAAGATTCTCTTAATTCAATAGATTTTTCAGGATCACATTTTAAATTTAAACCTGTAAAATTGTCTACACTAAAAAGGGCAAACATTTTATTACCTACTTTAAACACCAATGTTTTTTCATCAAAAGGAAACGTCTCTTCAGTATAAGGTTTTGACAAACAATACTTCCAAATTGATTCAATATCCATTCAAAAAAAAATTAATGAATTCCAGGAGCATTATCATAATGTCCTAAATCATACAACATTTTTCCATGAAGGTAAAGTGCATTAGCCCAAGTTTTTTGAGAATTATAAGGCAAATTATATTCCATTGCAGTGTTTCTAACAATTTCAGAAATTTTTCTATAATGGATATGACAAATATTTGGAAACAAATGGTGTTCAACTTGATAATTTAATCCTCCAACATACCATGAAAAAAGTCGGGCACCAGGTGCAAAATTTGAAGTGTTGTATAATTGATTAACCGCCCAATCAGCTTCAATATTACCAGAACTATCAGGTATTGGATAATTAGAAGATGGAACAATATGGGCTGGTTGAAAAATGGCACCTAAAATGGCACCACAAACAAAATGCATCGATAAATATGAGCCAATAATAGCACCTTTTGACATTTCGCAATACATCAAAGGAAGAACTAAAACAACAAAGTAGTACAAAATTCTAGTTGAAATTAAAATTATTAAACTTGAAACAAATTTAACATTTTGTGTTTCTAACAATTCTAATCGTCTATATCTGGTTAATTGTTTAAAATCTTTAATAGTAGACCACATCATTGTCATCATTCCATATAAAAACCAAGCATAAATATGCTGAAATCTCTGATTAGGATAACGTTTTTCATGAGGAGAAAAACGCAATAAAATTCCTGAATCAATATCTTCATCCATCCCAGACACATTTGTATATGTATGGTGAAGTACATTGTGTTGAATTCTCCAATTCACATCATGACCACCAACCAAAACAATAATATAACCCAAAACATTGTTCACTTTTTGGTTTTTGGAATATGCTCCATGATTTGCGTCGTGCATTATTGACAAACCAATCCCTGCCATGCCAAATCCCATAATGATCCACATCAAGAAAATCATGAAATCATTTTTGAAATATAATAGCATCAATAAATAAGGAACAACATATAATGATATCATAAAAATGCTTTTAAAAACCATTTTAGAGTTACCATGTCTTGGAATGTTTGACGATTTAAAATAATCAGAAACGCGTTGTTTTAAAACTTTATAAAACTCATCGTTGTGATCTTTTGCAAACTTTACTACTGGTATTTTCATTTTAAAAATTCAATTTCGAAATACAAAATTACATATTTAAAAAGACATTAAAAATGTTTTGAATCAATAATATTTTTAATCCTAAATTTCCTATTAATATTGATAAACACTAAAACAGAAATAAATCAATATAATAACTACTTTTGTTACAAACAAAAATACAAATTATCCAAAAAAAACAGTTTAAAAGTATAATTATTAGAGACTTAAAAAACTTGAAATAAGCCATAAGCGAAAAACGTTAACAACACGATGAATTTCAAAATGGCCATACCAAATGACATTTAAAAAACAGATAAAACACTTATAAATAAGCCATGAAGGAAAAAAGTCACACCTGTGAAACAAGCAAAGTAGTTAAACACTGAGGAATTTAAGATGACATTACCATATCTCACAGCTTAGCAGCATCATAGATTAAAAAATTAAAAATTAAAATAAATATGAAAGATCTAAAATATTGTGAAAACTTATTTACGCGTAAAAAACTCATTACTAGAGAGGTTAAAGTCGGAAATGTTAAAATTGGAGGACAAAACCCAATTCGTCTTCAATCAATGACAACAAAAGACACAATGGACACAAATGGATCTGTTGAAGAAACAATAAGATTGATTAATGCGGGCTGTGAAATCGTAAGGTTAACTGCACCAAGTATAAAAGAAGCTGAAAACCTTGGCGTCATTAAAAAGATTCTAAATGACAAAGGATATAATACACCTTTAGTAGCTGACATACACTTCACTCCAAACGCAGCAGAAGTTGCAGCAAAACTAATAGAAAAAGTTCGTGTAAATCCAGGTAATTATGCTGACAAAAAGAAATTTGAAGAAATTGATTACACCAACGAAAGTTATGTTGAAGAACTAACAAGAATAGAGAAGAAATTTACACCTTTAGTTTTATTGTGTAAAAAAGAAGGAACCGCTATGAGAATTGGAACAAATCACGGCTCTCTTTCCGACAGAATATTAAGTAGATTTGGTGACACACCTGAAGGAATGGTTGAATCTGCAATGGAATTCATCCGTATCTGTCATAAAAACGAATTTCATGAAATCGTGATTTCAATGAAAGCAAGCAACACAATCGTTATGGTTCAAGCCTATCGCTTATTAGTTGCTGTAATGATGAAAGAAAACATGAATTATCCGTTGCATTTAGGCGTAACTGAAGCTGGAGATGGAGAAGACGGAAGAATAAAATCTGCTGTTGGAATTGGTGCTTTATTAGAAGATGGATTAGGCGATACAATTAGAGTTTCATTAACAGAAGATCCCGAACTTGAAATTCCAGTAGCCAGAAAACTAGCTGCTAAATATCTACAAAAAGAAAACATTTTAGAAATCAAAAATACTGAAAATTTAAAAGTAGATTATTCGCCCTACAATTACGAAAAAAGAAAATCAACTGAAATTGACAACATTGGTAATCATCATGCACCAATAATTGTTGCTGATTTTAGTGAAAAACAAAAGATTTCTCAAGCAAATCTATTTGGGATTGGATATGTTTATTCGGTTTCTTTAGATAAATGGCAAATTCAAGACCAAGCTGCTGACTATTTATACATTGGCTCAAACACTATTGACTTTGAGTTACCAGGTACAATAAGAATTATTGCAGATTATGACAATTGGAAAACAAATTATTCAAACAAGAAAGGATTTTATCCAATTATAAACTCGCAAGAATTAGAAAATGTAACAAATAAAAACACTCCATTTTTTATCAAAATAAAAGCAGAAGACGAAGTAGGTTTTATTAAAAATTATGAAAACGCAATAATAGTTTTAGAAACAAAATACACAAATAAAACACAACTATATCGCAAATTTAGATCTTTTTTAGCGATAAATGGCTTAAAAAATCCTATTATACTTAAAAATAACATTACTGAAAAAGACATAGAATCTTTTCAAATAGAAGTATCAACAGTATTTGGTGTAATGCTAATAGATGGTTTTGGAGATGGAATATGGATAGAATCAAATCAACCAAAACAAATTATTAATTCTACCTCATTCGGTATTTTACAAGCAACTAGAACTAGAATATCCAAAACAGAATACATTTCTTGTCCTTCTTGTGGAAGAACTTTATTCGATTTACAAGAAACAACAGCTAAAATCAGAGAAAAAACATCTCATTTAAAAGGGCTAAAAATAGGAATAATGGGTTGTATTGTGAATGGACCAGGAGAAATGGCTGACGCAGATTATGGATATGTAGGAACTGGACCAGGAAAAATAACTCTTTATAAAGAGAAAACAGTTGTACGAAAGAATGTAAATGAAGATAATGCAGTTTTAGAACTTATTGATTTAATAAAAGAGCATGGTGATTGGATTGAACCTTTAAAGTAGTTCATAAAGACGAACCTACATACTCAAATGAAAACAACAAAAGAAAAGAGGTTTATTGAAAAAGCAATTATTAATTGGGAGCAGTTATTATCAATTATTTAAAATTTATTCAATTAAAGACTCAACAATTTTTCAACCTAAATTTATCTACGTACTTTCTAAAAAAGGAGTTTCAATTGGACATGTAACAAGCTGTATAAAACCTGCAAACCAATTAGTTAAAGAAGGATGTTCTAAAAAAGACATTAAAGAAAAAATAGAACCCTTAAACAAGACATTGTTACACGAAGAAAACGACCTTTATTTTACCAAACAAAAGAAAAAATAATATCACTTCAAATAAAATTACAATCAAAAAAACATTACAAATTAAAAAAGCCATCTTAAAACGATGGCTTTTTTAATGATCTATATTTAAATACACACAAAATATATATTCTTTCCATAGAATGTGGTTTAAACCCTGTCCTATGGGTCATATGGAAACAATTACACCTTTTTAATCCTATCAAATTATCTTCCCAAATGTTTCACGTGAAACGTATATTATCTCCCTAAATGAATCAATAAAACTGCAATATCTGATGGAGAAACACCACTTACACGTGAAGCTTGACCTATTGTAACAGGCATCACCTTAGTTAACTTTTGACGAGCTTCAGTACTTAAGCTTAGTAATGAATGATAATCAAGAGTAGAAGGAATAGATAATCCCTCCATTCGATTCATTTTTTTAGCAACATCTTCTTCACGTTCAATATAGCCTTCATACTTCAAACCAACTTCTGTTTGAGTAATAATATCTGGATCAATAATAAACAAACGTTCAGCAAGAATTCTAGAATCAATACTAACACTCAAGACATCATCAATAGTAATGTGAGGGCGAGTAATTAAACTTGATAATTTAACTTGCTGAACAATTTCGGCACTATCTCTTGACAACAACATAGGGTTAGCAACATCTGGTGTTACCCCTTCTTTACGTAAAGATTTTTTCAATTCATTAGCTCCATCAATTTTGTCGAAAACACGCTTTAATGAAGCATCATCAGCTAAACCAAGAGCATGACCGATAGGTGTCAATCGAACATCAGCATTGTCTTGTCTTAAAAGAATTCGATATTCTGCTCTACTAGTAAACATTCTATAAGGCTCTTCGGTACCTTTTGTAATCAAATCATCAATTAAAACACCAATATAAGCATCACTTCGACTCAAAACAAAAGGATCTTTACCAAAAACTTTATTGTGAGCATT
>CANJKA010000148.1 GCA_947474675.1 Flavobacteriales bacterium | reverse complement strand
CAAACAATTTGTAATGGAGCTTCTGTTACGCTTTCTGCTTCTGGAGCAACTTCTTATGTTTGGAACAATGGTGCAACAAACGCACTTGCTTTTACTCCATCAGCTACAACAACGTATACTGTAACAGGAACAAATTCAAATGGTTGTCAAAATACGGATCAAATGACTGTTACAATGATAGCAGTTCCTACATTCACTATAAATAACGCTTCTATTTGTAGTGGAAATTCTGCTCTATTAATAGCATCTCCTTCTATTACTGGTGGCAGTTATCTTTGGTCACCAGGAGGAGAAACTACAGCATCAATTTCAGTCATACCTACAGAAACAACTTCCTATTCTTGTCTTTACACGGTAAATAGTTGTTCCAGTATTTCAAGCCAATCCATCGTAACTGTAAATACCAATACCTCTGTACCAAACATATCGGGTTCAAATGTAACATATTGCAATGAAAGTGAAATTTTACCATTCACTATCGAAAACCCAAGTGGCACATATATTTGGTATTCAGATAATTTAACAAATGATTCTATATCTTCAGGCACTAGCTTTTCTGCAACTAATCTCCAGATTGGAACTACGACTTTTTACCTTCAAAACATTTCATCAAATGGATGTCTGAGTAGTGTTATTACTGTTTCTCTTTCTTTAAAAAATTGTGAATTTATCTTCCCAACTGCTTTCACACCAGATGGCGACAAGGTGGATGATTTTTGGGAATTAAGAGACATCGATATCATTTATCCAGAGAACATTGTACGAATATATAATCGATGGGGAAGCATTCTCTATGAATCAGTAAAAGGAAAGTATGAAGCGATGCCTTGGGATGGTACTTTCAATGGAACAGAACTACCTGTTGCATCTTATTATTTCATCATTGAATTCACTGATAAATATACAAAAACAGGAACAGTAACTATTATCAAGCAATAATTTAAAAAAGAGTTAAAAGAGTAATTCTAAAAAATAGAATTACTCTTTTTATTCATTTCTTAATCTAAATCTAACTGATAAACATCTGGCAATCGATTATTGTTCTCAAAAGTTATTTCTAAATCTTTTACAATTCCATCCTTCACATCGTATACCCAACCATGAATTTCAAGTTCTTGCTCATTTCTCCATGCTGTTTGAATGATGGATGTTTTCGCTAAATCCAATACTTGTTCTTGAACATTTACTTCCACAAATCGATCAAATCTTTTTGTTTCATCCGTAATTAAATTTAATTCTGTTGAATGAAAACGGTAGACATCTTTAATGTGTCGAATCCAATTATCAATTAATCCTATTTGTTGATTTCCTAAAGCAGCTTTCACTCCACCGCAACCGTAATGTCCGCAAACAATAATATGTTTCACTTTCAATACATTTACAGCATAATCTAATACACTTAACATACTCATATCGGAATGAATAACCATATTAGCAATATTTCTGTGAACAAAAACTTCACCAGGCATAGCACCAATAATTTCATTTGCTGGCACTCTACTATCAGAGCATCCTATCCACAACAAAGGTGGTTGTTGTCCATTTGCTAATCTTTCAAAAAAAAGTGGATCTTTTTCTAAACTTTCAGCCACCCATTTCTTGTTGTTTTCTAGCATTTTTTTATAAAAATTTTTCATCTCTTTTATGTTTTTAGGATGATCTTCAAAACTTGTTTAATAGTTTCTAAGTCAACGCGTTTATAAATATTATTGATTTATTTTTCAATTAATGAGCTGAAATCACTTCAACCTTAGTAATGTTTATTATTATTAATTCAATATTTTTCACTTTAGATCCATGCATCTCAAAATCTTGGATAATTTCCAACACATCATAATCAATTACTTTGCAGAAAGTACCGTCAATTGTTACTTGTGAATTATTCGGTAAATTATTTAGCCTAGATAAAATACTTCCTTTATTAATAAATGTGACAGATTCTGAAAGTACTATTTTAATTGTATCATGATTATCTTCGTGTACAATAGTTTGAGTAAAATTATTTCTATAATTGTTTCTTAAAATAAAAAACACAGAAATTGTAAAACCAACTGTAATACCTTTTAGTAAATCTGTAAATAAAATGCAAATTATGGTTACAATAAAAGGTAAATACTGCTCAACTCCTAACTTAAACATTTGTTTGTACAAATCTAATTTTGACAACTTATATCCCACCATCAACAAAATAGCAGCTAAAGAAGCTAACGGAATTAAATTTAAAATGGAAGGAATACATAACGCTGTAATAATTAATAAAACACCATGTAATATCGCCGATAATTTAGTTTTTCCGCCAGCTGAAATATTAGCTGAACTTCGAACAATCACCTGTGTTACTGGTAACCCACCTAGAAAACCTGACAATATATTTCCAGCACCTTGTGCCAACAACTCTCTATTCCTTGGTGTTCTTGATTTGCCTGGATCTAATTTATCTGTTGCTTCTGCACTTAACAATGTCTCAACACTTCCTACCAATGCGATAATTAATGCCACCCCATAAACATTTGGATTTTTTAATATTGAAAAATCAGGAAAAACAAAAAAAGTTGAAACATCACTTACAGAATGTGCTACTGGTAATTGTACTAAATGATCCAAAGTTGGTTTGAAGGCAGGGAAAAACATGCCAGATATAATATTAATCGCAATCCCTAAAACAACAACGAACAACGCTCCAGGTAACACTTTAAAAAATGCATTTTTCTTAAAAAAAGGGCGATCAAATGCAATTAAAATAATTAAAGACAAAACTGACGTTGTAATCGCACCAGGACTGATTCCTTTAGCCGCATATAACAATTCTGAAAACCAATTGTGATGGTCTGGATGAACAAACGATTCATCCCCCATAAAATCAGCATCGTAACCTAATGCATGAGGAATTTGACCTAAGATCAATGTGATTCCAATTGCTGCCAACATTCCTTTAATGACAGCTGATGGAAAATAATGACCAATAAAACCGACCTTTAAATATCCGCCAATCATTTGAAAAACTCCTGATAAAATTACGGCTACTAAAAATGCTTCATAGCTTCCTAACGTTAAAATTGCAGCCGTTACGATAGTGATCAAACCTGCTGCAGGACCAGAAACACCAACATGAGCTCCACTTAAAAAACCGACGACTATTCCTCCAATTACACCAGCAATAATTCCCGAAAATAAATGTTCAGATCCTGCCGAAGCTAAAGCAATACCTAGACATAACGGTAATGCTACGAGATATACAACCAAACTAGCTGGTACATCATCTTTCCAATTTGAAAAAAGACTTTTCATGGTTATAAAAATTAAAAGTAAAAAAACTTAAAATCCTTAACGTCTCAAATTAACATATTGAATATTAAAAAAATACAATAAACTAAATAAACGATAAAGAATCAGAAATTTTCAATGTTTCAATAAAATGAGATTAAATTTTATAATGAAATTTGAAAGAATCTGTTTAAATAGATAAAGATTTATCTACTATTTTTAAACTATTTGTTGGGGAGGTGGAACAGTAATTGAAATTTCAACTACATGGTATTTATTTGATTTATAATGAAAATTAGGGTTTGATACAGTGATTTGATCATTTTCCTGAAATACTAAGAAATTATGATCATAAAAAAAAATATCAGTATCTAATTCTTCGTCTATTGAATCTTCTATTCCAATTTCAGAAAGTTCTTCGGTTTTCTCATCAGTAGAAAAACAATTTAAAGACGAAACGATTATTTGACCAACAAAAGTCAATAATACAATCAAAGATAAAATATGATATCCTTTTCTTTTCATTAAGTAAAAATAAGTAAAAAAATTCTTTACTCCAAGTGATTTAAATTATAAAGAATTCTAATTTTTCAATTCTTACTTTTTATTCCTTCCTCTCCAAATCAAAAAGCCAGTAATTGGAAGACTTGCACAAATTAAACTAGCAAAAAACACCAACAATTGACCAAAGAAACCTAGAACTTTACCAATATGAATATTAATATTTGTCAATTTTATTTTATCACCTGTAGACAAAGATGAAAACATTTTTTCTTTTAAAAGTTTTCCATTGTATTGATCATAATAAAAATTATCTTGCTTTCTAAAAAATCCTTTATCATTGTAACGAAAAGACAAACGCACTATATCTTTTTCATCTTCAGGCATAAATACGATACATTCTTTGTGTTCTAAATTCCTAAATTTTGATTTTTGATATATATCATTAATCGAATAAAAGGTGGTTTTACTAGGTTTTGATTCAAGCTCAATTCTTTCAGATTTTTTCGAATTTGTGATCCAACACAAACCATCTTCAGCCCAATCATACGCCCAAATCATCCCTGATAAAACGGTGGAAATGATAATTAAGGATGCGTAAAACCCAAGTACAGTATGTAAATCGTAATTTCTTTTCTGCCAATTTACATTTCGCATAATGGTTACTTTCTGTTTCATCATTTTACGATTTCTAGGCCACCATAAAATAATTCCAGAAATAATCATAAACAAGAAAACAAGCACAGAAATTTTGGTAATCACCTCCCCCGTTTCACCTAAATACAAACTTTTATGAATTTCTTCAACAGTCCCGAAGAAATCAGTTTCTTTATTTAGGCTTCCTAATAATATTCCATTATATGGATTTATATAAAAAGAAAAACCGTCTTCAAAAACAATCTCAACACTACTTTTATCAGCTGATTTTATTCTTACAAGATTGATTCGTTTTTTAGGATGAGCTTTTTTAGCAATTTCACTTAATACGACTAATGAAAGTTTCGTACCTACACTTTTTTCGACTTCAAATAAATCTGAATATACAACACTTCGAATTTCTTCCTGAAAAGACGTGATAGAGCCAGTAATAGAAACTGTAAAAATGACAATTCCACTTAATAAACCTAAAATTAAATGAATCGGACGTAAAATTTTATTTTTCATTGAATAAAGGTAAATTAATAATTACAAATTTACTGAAAACGTTAAAATTAAAAATTCCCACAGATCACTACATGACTTATACAATTAAACCAAAATGAATTCTAAACATCAAAAAAAGATTATATTTATAACATTAACAACTTAATCATGAAAACACTAGCAGTAACGACCTACTAATATTCTATTTTTCTTCCTACTCACAAACTCTCAAGACAGCTGTTTACACTGAAGATGGTCTCCAAATTACCGATTGCCAATTCTACATTAATAAAACTAAAACAACACCTGAATTTAAGGCTGATTTTTATTATTTAAATCTAAAAGAAGGAGACATGCTTACTTTGAAAAAAGAACATTTTGATATTTTAAATTATGATTTCCCAGCCATTTCAAAGAATGATACATTGACTCATTTGTTTATTTTACATGATCAATCACAAAAAATAGAAGAGTTTACAATCGTTGGTAAGAAAAACAATCAATTTGCTGGAGATCTAAATGAGAATCTTTTGGATTATATAATAGATCCAACCAAAAACTGTATGATAATCATAAAATCCATAAAAAACAACTATTACCTTGAATACAAAGACGATACTATATCTCGGAATTATCTATTGAATATTCATCCAGAATCACTTCAGTTAGATTTCATGGGAAATATTCAATTATTATCCTCGGACTCTTCCTATCAAGTATGGATTACTCAAAACCAAGAAATAGAGTTTATTGATGTACTTCCATTAAAAGAATACAACTTAAAAATAAAGCCGAATTTAGCTAAAAGAGCTGATTTATTATTCTCAGAAGAAAAAACATATCAGAATCAAGAATACCATATTAAATTAAGTGATAAAAGCAATTTAGATTCAATTATTTACAAAGTTATAGATAAAGTGGCTGCTAAAGTTGCTGAAAAAGAATACAATGAAATTATTCAATTGTACAACCAATCAGTTCCGAAGGAAATAAATCTTATTGAATTAGGTATTTGGGACGGAAACATGAATCAACTTACTGAAACAGCTCAAATTATTGCTAAAATATCTTGGCACAAAAGACTTTCAAAACCGATCAATTGCAGTTCTTTTGGAATGTTAGATTATATATGCGTCTTAAATTTATTTGATTCTGTTATAACAAAAATTGATTACAGCGGTAATCTTATCGACACCATTCCAATTGACATAAAAGGACTTAAAAACATTCAAACTACCTATGATTATTTTTATGATAAAATCTTCATCATAGCAACAACTATAGAAAAGGAAAGAATTGTTTATTTAATTGATGAGAAAACGGGAGCATTAAAGAAAGTTGGAAATTTAAATGGTAATGTATTTCCGTCTAAAGTTAAAATAGCTGGGAATTACATTTATTTCATCAGAAGAAATGAGGCTGGATATAATAAGTTGTATAGGAAGGGGTTTAAGGGGTGATTAAAAAAAATGTGAGGGTACTAAAGAGTCTCGGTTGACATATATTTCAAATACCAAATAAATATCTTGCTATTTCTATAGATTACAGATCCAAATCAATATATCGCTTTGTTAATATGTAAAAAAACTGTAGGATTACAAATTCATCGAATCGACGATCAACTTAGAAGAAATATAATCAATCGTTTTACTTGAAACTTTCAGTTCAGAAGCAATGACACCCCATTCACGAAGACTGTCATTAATTTGTTTAATTATTTTTTTTGGATTTTTAATAGAATACTCTTTTGCAATAACTAAGAAATCCTCGAGTTCATGATCTTGATTTTTACCGTTTATTGAAAGGAAATGCGGCGTAATTCTTTTGAAATTTTCATTATATGTAAAAGTAATATCATACGCTGGAGACATACTCCAATCTCCATTCTCATCCATTTGAAATCCGAAGTTTTTGGTGTGATCGTCTACATTTCTACTTAAAACATTAAAAACCATCATTCTAAACAACTGATCTTTTGCAGAATAATCTAATTTCAATTGATTTAAAACTGTAAAAACCTGCTCGTATGAATATGTATTTGGAAGTTGGAAATTCATTCCTGCTAATGCATGTAAGGTTTGAGTGTGAATCTTCTTTCCTCCTATTCTATCAAATCTTTTGGTCATGAAATAAGATTCTCCTTCGATTTCTTTTAGCTCGGAATCCATAAAATTAATCCCAGCTTTTTTAGCCATTAAAAAATAAGCATATTCTACCTTCCCTCTATCTTGATCTGACTCAAGACCAATATCTTTATTGAATTTTAATATCCAACTATCCTGATCTTTAGTTGGTAAACTATCCCCACGAAATACATTCCCACTTACTCTATCAATATTTATCAAAACCTTAGGTTGAGCTCCACCAGGTGATGTACCCACATGAAATAAATTCAACATATTTTTTATGTGAGAAATTGGCTTATTATTCAGTAATGAAATGGATAATTCATTCAACTTTTTTAAATCTAAAATTTGATGATCTTTTTTATCAAATTGAGCAGGTCTATACTCCAATGCCCCCATTCCTCTACTTCCAATATAGGTCAATTTTTCAAGCGGATTAAGGTCTCTAAAATTACGACCTTCCTTCTCTAAGTATTTAGAAAATAAATCGGATCCAAACTTATCGGGTAAAGAATCGGATATAAATATGGGCAAACCTTTGTCAACACCAAAATTAGTAGTAGAATTATTATCTACTTCAGCTTTAATTTTTCTAATTTTTGAAGAAAGAAGTGTAATTAAAGGGGATAATTGAATTTCACTTTTTACAAACTCTTTAGAAAACTCAAATGACGTAGTATTCTCTTTTTCATCCCAAACAAGAATACCAACCAATCGATCCCAAATAATTACTTCAACTATTTTCATTTATTGTACCCCCCTCTTTTTCGTTTTTTCTTTTCCATTTCATAGATCTGCATCGGAGATAATTCAAATTCTTGCTCTTTAAAAAAGAATTGAAACTCATCGAGTAAATTCAATACTCTTGAAATGGCAATCAATGAAGCAATTGAAAAATTACGTCCCTTTTCGATTTCTGCAATAGAACTTCTGCTCATGCCTGTTTTTAAGGCTAATTCCGTTTGAGAAAAACCCGCTTCAATACGCAACGACTTGAGTTTATCACCCCATTTGCGAATTAATTCTTGATCAGAAAAATTATAATTTGAATTAAACATGATTAAATGTACTAAAAAAAAGGCAATAATACAAAAAAAATAAGGTATTGACTTGTTTGTAGTACATAAAAATATTTACATTTTCACATCATGAATGAAAATAATTCAATATAAAAGTGATTTCACGCTTGATTAAACAAGGAATTAGGAGTAATCTTTACTTTTCTTGTTCCGATAATTTTATACTATTACTTTTTATTTGCATTTAATCGCACCTTCCAATAAACAGTCCACTGGTACACCTTTAACACAGATTAGTTTTGGATTTTTACATGTCAAGGTTGTTAAAACCTTATTCATAGATACATCCAAAGATACTAGTTGGTTATTATCACAAAACAAATATTCTAAAGCAACATTCTTAGTCAAATTCAAATATTTTAGATTATTGTTTATACAGCTCAAATATTTTAAAGCAGTATTTTTTGAAAGTTCTAATAATGCTATTTGTGTGTTTTCACAAAATAAATATTCTAAAGAAACATTCATTGATACATTCAAAGATATTAGTTGATTATTTTCGCAATGAAGATTTGTTAAAGCAGTATTCTTAGAAACATCGATAGATGATATTTTATTATTATTACAAAACAAAATCGATAGTACAATATTACTAAGTACATCCAATGATTTAAGTTGATTCCTCTCACAATTCAAATCTGTTAAAGCCTTATTCATAGTTAAATCCAAAGATGTTAATGAATTATTACTAACATCTAAGTTTGATAAAGCGATGTTTTTAGACACATCCAACAATGTTAGTTGGTTTCTATCACAATACATTTCTGTTAAAGCAGAATTCTTAGTCACGTCTAAAGATGTTATTGAATTGTTACCTACAACTAAGTTTGATAAAGCGATATTTTTAGACACATCCAACGATGTTAGTTGATTTCTATCACAATTCAAAGTTCTTAAAGCCTTATTCATAGAAACATCCAAAGATGTTAGTTGGTTATTATCACATTTCAAATATGTTAAAGCTGTAAAGGCTTCTATTCCTTTTAAATTTGAAATATGTTTGCTACTACAAACCATCTCTAAAATAAAAACACTTGCTTCTCTTGTTTGTATTTCACCATCTGAATTAGTATTAATCTTTTTATTTCCTACTAAATAGGCTTTAAAGTTTGCATCAGGAATGTCTACGGTTTGAGCATTTATATTTGCAGTGAAGATTAGAGTAATTAAAAGTAAAAACGTTTTCATGATTGATTAAATTAGGAATCAAAATTAGTCATTTAATATTTTTTATCCAATCTTTTGTTTATTAGCTGAATGAGTTCATCCGATAAATTGACAACACATTACAGTTTCACTCCATGAAAATCAATCGTCAGTTTTTTATACTCTTCCGTATACGAATTATCCTCATTTCTAATCACCACAGAAGATTGAATGCACTCCACTCCTATTTTAGAAAATGAAAGCACGGTTCTTTTGGGTAAATTCGGTTTTCCGTATACAGTGATTTCCTGCTCGCAAAATAAATTAAGCTCTTCTGCCTTGGATTTCCATTT
>CANJKA010000147.1 GCA_947474675.1 Flavobacteriales bacterium | reverse complement strand
ATGAATGTTTTAGCTTTTTTGAATAAATTATCCGTTTCATATACCGACTGAATTTGAAAGCTTTTTGAAGTGGTATTAAATACTTTTAAAAAGACGTTTTCAGAATAGTTTTCAGAATTTCTGTCGTTGTATTTAAAATAATTGACAACTGCACCATATCTTAAACCTAAATCAGCATCGTATGATAAAATGGGAACACCTCCAAATGAAGTTTTAGAGTCCTTTTTTAGTGAATCATTTTGTGAGTAAAGAAAATTACACGAAAACAATAGGATTACAAAAAATATATACTGCTTGTTGAAGAATCTAATTTTCATTTGTTTAATCAAGAGATAAATTATAATTCAAATATAATTATTTCATTCCAACCTAAACGAAATTGTCATAACAATTGTTCCAGAAATAGGAGTGCCATTATAAACAGCAGCTTTCCAATTTTGAGGAATTAATTTTAAAACCCTTAATGCCTCATTATCACATTCGGAACATTTCGGCACTCCTTTTATAATCGTAAAGTCCTTTGCAATTGAGTTCTCATCAATTGTGATTGCAATATAAACTTTTCCTGTTAAAAATTCTTCAACTGCAATTTCGGGGTATTGTAAATTTTTCATTAAAAAATCATGATATTCTTTTAGTTCCCAGTTATTTAATATTGGGCTGTCTAGAAAAAATTTTGTTGAATCATTTTCAGTAATGTTTATTATTTCTATAGCTTCCTTGAGTATTTTTTCATTTTTGAAATAAAATGGTATTTGATTTTTAAAGTTATATTTCAAAATTTGATTATAGTATTGGAATTCCCATTCTCCCATTCTTGTGTCGTGAAAATAGCTTCCTTTTTCTATTAAATCTCCTTTTTCATTAAATTCAGTATATACTCCTTCTCTTAAATCATTAATATATGTCGAAACAGATTTTAAATCTTTACCATTTTTTTGATATCGAATCCAATCACCTTCTCTTTTGTCATTTATATAATTTCCTTGTGAAAGAATGTCAGATCCATTTTCTTGAAATGATTTCCATATACCTTCTTTCTTATCGTTTATATAAATCCCTTCTTCTTTTTTTTTGTTAGAAAAAGTATTATATTCTGTCCATACACCCTCCTTTAAACCATTTTTATAATGAACTTCTATTTTCAACTTATTATCTACAAGTAGATTGTATATACCGTGTTTGATAGTGTCATTTGATATAAGGACATAAAAAACTTCAATTGAATTATCTTCTTTGTTTTTAATTTTTACTTTTTTTGTTTCTTGGCTAAAAGATAAAAATGAAATAAAAGAGATGAATAAAGCGAAAAAATATTTCATAATGTGTGTTTAATTTAAGTGTTATTAATCAAAAAAGATTCAAAATAAACAAACCGATAAAGTTCATCTATCTTGAATCTCAATATTTTTTAAGTCTTTAAATCTTGATTCTTAAAGTCTTGAGTCTAAAGTCTAATATCTAACGTCTAAAAATATAACCTCTCTTCAATAAAGTGAAGGAAATCTCAAAGGATCAACCTCCGTCATCATTGAATATGCTTTATCAAAAATATCATCAATACTTGGTTTAGAGAAATAATCTCCATCCGTACCATAAGCAGGTCTGTGATCTTTCGCTGATAATGTTTGAGGTGCTGAATCTAACAATGAAAAAGCTTTTTGCTCAACCATTATTTTTTCCAACATAAATGCTGTTGCTCCACTGCTAACGTCTTCATCTATAATTAATAAACGATTCGTTTTATCCAATGATTCACTTATAATATGATTAATGTCAAAAGGAATCAATGTTTGAACATCGATCAATTCAACGCTAATTCCTGCTTCGTCTAATTGTTTTAAAGCCGATTCGCATAAATTAAAAGTAGATCCATAAGAAACAATTGTTAAATCTGTTCCTTGTCTAACAACTTCTGGAATTCCTAATTGTATTTTGAATTCACCAATATTATTTGGCAATGGTTCTTTTGATCTATATCCATTTAACGGCTCAATTACCAATGCTGGTTCGTCCGCTTCAATCAACGTGTTGTAGAATCCAGCTGCTTTTGTCATGTTTCTTGGAACACATACATAGATTCCTCTACACGCATTCACAATCATTCCCATTGGACTTCCACTGTGCCAAACTCCTTCTAAACGGTGACCACGCGTACTTATAATTAAAGGTGCTTTTTGTCCACCTTTTGTTCTATATTGAACGGTTGCTAAATCATCTGACATTACTTGAAGTGCGTACAACAAATAATCTAAGTATTGAATCTCAGCGATTGGACGTAATCCTCTCATTGCCATCCCAATTCCTTGACCAATAATTGTACATTCTCTAATTCCTGTATCAGAAATACGTAATTCTCCAAATTGTTCTTGTAAACCTTCTAATGTTTGATTTACTCCACCAATTTTCCCAGCATCTTCTCCGAAAATTAATGCTTCTGGATGTCTTTCAAATAATTTACGGTAATTTTCACGTAAAATAATTCTTCCATCTTCCATTACAGGTTCAGCATCGTAAGTAGGAGGGACGTTTTCAATTGAAGGAACATTAAATCTTGATTCAGAATGTAAATGGGAACTGTATCTTCCTTTATTGACTTCGATTTCTTTTTCAATCCAATGTGCAAGAGCCATTCTTGAAGCTGTTTTTTCTTCACGAACCATTCTTAACACTTTTCTAGCTGAATTGAAAATGTCTTTACGAATAGGCTCCATCGCTTTTTCCAATGATTCTGCTTCCTTGTTAATGAAAACGCCATTTGGACTTTCATGTGCAACTGATTTTATCAAAGAAATAGCTTTGACTAAATCTACTTTTATTTCATCACTGTATGATTTCCAAGCCGCATTTTTATTATCTCTAACAGTCGTTTTAGCTTCTTTTTGAATTGTATCTAATTCTTCTTCAGTCGAAATTTTCAATCCATCTGCATCGAAATTTATAATCCAGTCTTTGAATTTTGCGATACAATCAAATTCCGTTTCAAAAGCTAAACGTTCTTCATCTTTGTATCTTTCGTGAGATCCTGAAGTTGAATGTCCTTGTGGTTGAGTAACTTCTTTTACATGAACTAAAACAGGAACGTGCTCTTCTCTTGCAATCGCAACAGCTTTTTCATACGTTTCACATAAATGCGCATAATCCCATCCTTTCGTCACTAAAATTTCGTAACCTGGTTTATCCTTTGTTCTATGCATTCCTGCTAATGCTTCAGAAATACTATCTTTTGTTGTTTGGTTTTCTCTTGAAACGGATATTCCGTAACCGTCATCCCAAACTGACATTACCATTGGAACTTGTAAAACTCCAGCTGCATTTATTGTTTCCCAAAATGGACCTTCTGATGTAGAAGCATCTCCAATTGTTCCAAATGCTACTTCATTTCCTCCGTTAGAGAATTTTTTGAATTCCTCAACATAGGTTAAAGTTGGGTGTTGTCTATATACTTTCGAAGCCAATGCTAATCCCAATAAACGGGGCATTTGACCTGCAGTAGGAGAGATGTCAGATGAACTGTTTTTCTGAGCCATCAAATCTTTCCATTCTCCATTTTCATCTAAATTTCGCGTCGCATAATGTCCACCCATTTGACGTCCGGCTGAAAGGGGCTCTTCAGTTACGTTCGTGTGACCATATAATCCCGCGAAATATTGTTGTAGCGTTAATTGATCAATTGCCATCATCAACGTCTGATCGCGGTAATATCCTGAACGAAAATCTCCGTCCTGAAATTGTTTCGCTAAAGCAATTTGAGCTAATTCTTTTCCGTCCCCAAAAATACCAAATTTGGCTTTACCAGTAAGAACTTCTCGTCTTCCAAGTAATGAGGCTTCTCTAGATTCACAAGCTAAACGAAAATCAGAGATGACTTCGTTTTTGAATGTTTCGAAATCAACAGAAGTTACAGTTTCAATAAGGGTATTTTTTGACATATGTATTTTTTTGAATTGTAAAGATAGATAAATTTGAATTGTAAATAAAATGAAATTGTATCATTTTGACTTATTTTTGAATCAATTTTACTATTTCTATCATTTTTTGCTCAAAATATCAAACTTGATTTAAAACTTTGACTAAAACAGGGGATATTTGAGTAATTTTAAACCAGAATAATTAAATTGACAAATGAAGTTCAATCATAAAATTTTTGAAACGTATGTGATGAATTATACTTCACAAGCTATTAGAGATAGGAGTGAGGATTCTATTGTCAAAGATTTTAAAATTTCTGAAAAAGGAATTACTGCAACTGTAAAAGGATCAAATCTTTATAAAGTTGACCTAGTGATTACTTCTGGTAAAGTCAAAAGTTCTTCTTGTTCTTGTCCTTTTAAAGGTGGACCTGTTTGTAAACATATCGTCAATGTTTTATTAAAAGCTGATCTAGAAATTTCAAAGCAAAATGGATTAATTGAAGGAGAAGTGGATCAAATTGGTTTTAATTTTATCAAAGAAGAAAATATTGTTCATGCTTCTGATTATGTTTTTAAAAACTTTAAATTTTCAGAATTAACAAATACTTTTATATTAAAACATAGCTTAGAATTAGCGGATGATGGAAAACGAGGATATTTTGATTTACTTCCTACATCCATCCTTTTAAATCAGGCTTCTTTTAAAGATACCTATAGCTTTTATCAGCAATTACCAACGTATATTAAATTCAAAAATAATACGTTGACATTATCGTGTAAATGTTTAGTGAAGAAGAAAAAAATGTGTGAACACCAAGTTCAGCTTTTATTCAATATTAAAGATAGAAAAGAGTTACGTGTATTTTTCGATGCTGATTTAAGGAAAGAGCAAATGCGTGCTGTTGCGTTGGATTATGGATTAGAAAATGAAATGGATTTAGAAAGTTATTTCGACATGTCATACAATGGTCGAACGCTTGATATTACGCCAAAAATTAAAGAAATTCTCCCGATAAATAAAAAGACGACTGATTTTTTAACGAAAAATTTGTTACCGATTAAAAGTGTGATTTCGCCCATTGAAAAGAAAGCGTTTGATTCTAAATTGATAATGGTTTTCGGTCAACACCGTTATTATGATCATATTTTCGTGGAATTTTTAGAAGCGAAAACAACAAAAGATGGTTCGATTAAAAATCCATTAACAGCAAAAGATCCGCTTGATTTTATTTGGAAATCAGATAAAAATGAGGAGATTAAATATTATTCAGGATTAGTCAAATTTCAAAACAGTGCGATGCGTAATAATTCAACAACTGATCTAGAGGGATTAAGAGCAATTGTAGCGAATCCATTAAATATTGATGCCTATTATCACAACCCAAATGTTTCAGATAACTTGACTTCTAGCTCTGTTATTCCAGTTAAATTAAAGATTTTAGATGCTGATTTAATACTGAATGTCAATCTCAAAGATCATTTTTATGAAATTTCAGGAAAATTAGAAATTGAAAGGAAGTCACACGATTTAAAAGATTTAAAATTAAAGTATACCTATTTTGTATTAATAGGAGGAACGATGCATCTTTTAGGGAATGCCAATTATTCGAGAGTAATAGAGTTTTTCAAGAAAAACAACCAAACGATTTTAATTCATGAATCTAAATTTGAGGAATTTCAAGAAACGATACTTTCGAATTTAGAGAATAAAATTAAAATCAATTATTCCTTTTTGAAAACGGCGACTAAAAAGCAAATCAAGCAATATGGCTTTGATCAAAAAGTAGAAAAACTGATCTATTTGTCTGATTCTGATGAATATGTAGTCATTGCTCCAGTTGTAAAATATGGAAATGTTGAAGTCCCCGTTTTATCTAAGAAGCAAATTTATTCAACTGATTCAAAGGGAAATCCATTTACAATAAATAGAGACGATGAATTAGAAATTCAATTTGTTTCCATATTGTTGAGACAACATCCTCATTTTGAAGAGCAGTTGGATCAAGATTTTCTTTACATTCACAAGCAACAATTTTTAGACGAAGGTTGGTTTTTCGATGTTTTTGAAGAATGGAAAGAATTAAACATAACAATTCTAGGATTCAGTGAATTAAAAAATAACAAATACAATCCTAATAAAGCGAAAGTAAACGTCAGTGTTGCAAGTGGTTTAGACTGGTTTGACACTTCACTTCAAGTTCGATTTGGAGATCAGAATGTCAGTTTGAAGCAATTACAAAAAGCCGTTAAAAACAGTTCAAAATACATAGAATTAGGAGATGGAACGCTTGGTTTACTTCCAGAAGAATGGGTAGAGAAATTTTCAAAATATTTCAGAGCTGGAGAAGTAATCAAAGAGAATATTCGAACACCAAAAATGAATTTCTCAGAGATTTCAGAATTGTACGAAGATGAAGTATTGACAACTGAAGCCAGAGATCAATTAGCTTATTATCATTCGAAAATGGCTTCTTTTCAAGAGATTAAAGAAATTGAAGTTCCAAAAGCATTGAACGCAACATTAAGGGATTATCAGAAACAAGGATTAAATTGGTTAAACTTCTTAGATGAATTCCAGTTTGGAGGATGTTTAGCCGATGATATGGGATTAGGGAAAACGATTCAAATAATTGCTTTTATTCTTTCTCAACGAGATAAAAATCGTTCTAATACCAATTTAATTGTCGTCCCTACATCGTTGATATTCAATTGGCAAGAAGAAGTCAAGAAATTTGCACCTTCGATAAAAATTCATACAATTTATGGTTCAGATCGAATCAAAAACACTAAAAGTTTTGATGAATATGAAATCATTTTAACTTCTTATGGAACACTTTTGGCGGATGTCCGATTTTTGAAAGATTATCCTTTCAATTACATTTTTTTAGATGAATCTCAAGCAATTAAAAATCCTGAATCTCAACGCTATAAATCAGTTAGACTGTTACAATCTCGCAATAAAATTGTTTTAACAGGAACACCGATCGAAAACAATACGTTTGATTTATATGGACAATTTTCATTTGCTTGTCCTGGTTTGTTGGGAAATAAGCAACGATTTACAGATCATTATTCACAGCCAATAGATAAATTCAAAGATTCAGGAAGAGCAGTTGAATTGCAAAAGAAAATCAATCCATTTTTATTGAGAAGAACCAAAGCACAAGTAGCCAAAGAATTGCCGGATAAAACGGAAATGGTCATTTATTGTGAAATGGGCGAGGAGCAAAGGGCAATTTACGATTCATACAAGCAAGAGTTTAGAGAATTTTTAATGGCTTCTTCCAGTCAGAAATCGAATATGGATACGATGCATATTTTAGCAGGTTTGACAAAAATGCGTCAAATTTGTAATTCCCCCTCTTTATTGAACGATCAAGAATATTATGGAAATTCTTCAGCAAAAATCGAAGTTTTGATGGAAGAAATTGAATCAAAATCATCTGTCCATAAAATGATTGTATTTTCTCAATTTGTTTCCATGTTGGATTTAATAAAAGTTGAATTAGAAAAGAAAGGAATTCCATTTGAATATTTAACAGGACAAACAAAAAACAGACAATCAAAAGTCGAAGAATTTCAAACAAATTCAGAGATTAGAGTATTCTTGATAAGTCTAAAAGCAGGAGGGACGGGATTAAATTTAACCGAAGCAGATTACGTCTATTTAGTAGATCCTTGGTGGAATCCAGCCGTTGAAAATCAAGCAATTGACAGGTGTTACAGAATCGGTCAAAAGAAAAATGTAGTAGCCGTTCGGTTAATTTGTCCAGATACAATTGAAGAAAAAATCATGAAATTACAAGAATCCAAAAAGGATTTGGTCAATGATTTAATCAAAACAGATGAAACCATCTTAAAATCATTATCAAAATCCGATTTGATTGGTTTTTTTACTGATTGACACCCATTTCAATAAGTTGATTATTTAAATACGCAATATTTTGCGTATCAATATTCAATACTTTTAATAACATCTTGAAAACTTCCTAAACCAATCCTATTTTACTGTGAATTTATCCAAAAATTCTAGGTTTCTTTGTAACTGCAAATGCATTACGTAATTATCGACATAGAAACAACTGGTGGAAGCCCAAAAAGCTCCAAGATAACGGAAATCGCTATGTATAAACACGACGGCGTAGAAATTATCGATCAGTATGAAACGTTAATTGATCCTGAGATGCAAATTCCAGAGTTTATTGTTCGATTGACTGGTATTAGTGATAAAATGGTAAAAGATGCACCTAAATTTCACGAAGTAGCGAAGAAGATTGTTGAATTTACGGAAGGATGTGTTTTTGTTGCTCACAATGTGAGTTTTGATTACGGTGTCATTCGTCATGAATTCAGAAAATTAGGTTTTGATTATAGAAGACCACATTTATGCACCGTAATTGCTTCAAGAAAAATAATCCCAGGATTTGAATCCTATAGTTTAGGGAAATTAACACGAGATTTAGGAATTGAATTAATTGGAAGACACAGAGCTGGAGGAGATGCGTTTGCAACAGCAAAATTATTTACGATTCTAATCGAAAAAGACAAAGAAGATTTACAGACTTTTGTAAACGAAGATGTCAATCCTCAAATATTTCATCCAAATTTAGATATTGCTGAATTAGATGAAATTCCTGATAAAACAGGTATATATAAATTTTACAATGAATTCAATCAACTTATTTTTATTGGAAAAAGTAAAGGAGTTCGAAGAAGAATTGAGCAACATTTAAAAAACACTAAATCTAAGAAAGGAGCTCAATTAATCAAAGAAATTGCAAAGATTGAATATGAATTGACAGGATCTGAGTTAATTTCTACTTTATTAGAATATAATTTAGTTAAGAATAATAAGCCTTCTCAAAATTCGCCACTTAAAAATACACGTTATTCTCACGGTATGTTTCACTACGAGGATGAAAAAGGGTATAATAGATTTTATATAGGAGTTACCTCAAAAGAAACGAAAGTACCTTTGAAAAGTTATACTTCAAAGAAAGATGCAATAAGTCACATGGAAAAAATGATTGAGAAATATCATTTATGTCAAAAATTGTGTGATTTATATGCAACAACAGCATCATGCTTTCAATATTCAATCAAAGATTGTAATGGAGCTTGTATTGATCTTGAAAATCCATCAGATTATAATTTACGTTCTCAAGAATTATTGAATGAATTATCCGTTAATGAAGACAGTTTTTATATTGTTGAAAATGGTCGATCAAAAGGGGAGAAGAGCTTTGTTTTAATTGAAAATGGAACTTTAGTTGGGTATGGTTACGCTCCTTTTCATTTCCAATATTCTCCAGTAGAAAAATGGAAAACTCAAATTGAATTTGTCAGTGAAGAAAGAGATACTACTTTGATACTTGATTTATATTTGAAAAATAATCCATTACTTACGATCATTAAAATTTGATTTTTTCTTAGGTTCATTTTCTTTCTGAACTCTAATCTACATAGTCAAATACTACAGACCTTTTGCGCAATACTCATTTTTTTTGAACCATATAAAAGGTTTCATATAAGAGCTGTGTTTGTTTGTGTATTGTACAAATTTACCCCTATACTTATATGTCCTTATATTCCTTCCCTTTGGTCTTCGAAAGCTATCACTTTCTCTTATGGTTCAAAAAAAAAAGGTTGCTCTCACGAACAACCTTCATTTTTATATTTTTCGAGAGTTTATTTACTTTCTTCTATTTTTTCGAGCTTAGCATCTTTCTCAGCTTCACCTTTCGAAGCATCTTTAAACTCTTTAACTCCTTGTCCTAATCCTTTCATTAATCCTGGAAGTTTTTTACCTCCAAACATTAAAAGAACAACAGCTAAAATTAATATAACTTGTGGTGGACCAAAAACGCCTAAAATCATAAAGTTTAATTTTAT
>CANJKA010000146.1 GCA_947474675.1 Flavobacteriales bacterium | reverse complement strand
TCGTGTTTTATCCAAACCTTTGTAAAAGTTTCTTGTACAATATCTTTAGCAGACATTTCATTTCTGAGCTGTTTTAGTGCAAATCGAAAAATATTATCCGAATATGCATCCACTGAGATATTGTATTCTTTTGCAGTCATATTTATTCACAAGTCAAACATAAGACTTTTAAGATTCCAAAAAGTTACAATTAAATATATTATTTTTCAAATTAGATATTAGACCGTTTCCAACAAGTTGGGTCACTCATAGATATTAGACCGCTGTGCTCATAGACAAAACATAATTTTCGAGAAATATATTATTTTTATCATCTAAAAAAATAAAAATTTTAATGAAATGAAACTCAAGTCTATTGTCTATTGTCTAAAAGCGAAGCGATCTAATATCTATATTTCTCCTCTTTCCGCATCCATATATGATTGAACAACTTCAATAGCATTATCGATAACATCACTCAAAGCTGTTATAAAAGTTCCTTTTTGCGCCAAAGAGAAAGCATGATTCAACGCTTCAACTTCAACTGGAATATATTCATACGATTGAGTTGGATTTGCTTCTTTAATTCCTTCTACTAATAGAGCAACGATATCATCCGGTTGTCTTCCTCTTAAATATTTATCTTGTCGAATGATAATATGATCAAACATTTGAGCAGATAATCTTCCCATATCTCTAATGTCATCATCTCTTCTGTCTCCAGTACCTGTTATAATTCCAATTTTATAAGGAGATTCAATTGTCGTTAAAAACTCTTTAATTCCTTTGAATCCATCCGCATTGTGTGCAAAATCTATCATGACTTTGTAGTCTTTGAAATCAAATATGTTCATTCTTCCGGGAGTTTGAGCTGCCGATGGAATAAATGTTTCTAAACTACCTTTGATATCTTCAATTGTAAATCCATATACATAAGATGCCAAGGTTGCCGCCAAAACATTATATATCATAAAGGTTACTTTTCCTCCAAATGTCAACGGAATATGGGATGCTTTTTCAACTCTAAATTTCCATTCACCTTTTTTAATTGTGATGTATCCATTTTCGTAGATAGCTGCAATTCCACCTTTTTTACAATGTTCAACAATAACAGGATTGTTTTCGTCCACACTAAAATAGGCAATCTTACATTCTAATCCTTTAGCAACTCCTACACAATATTCATTGTCTGCGTTTAAAACTGCATACCCATCCCTTTTTACAGATCGTGCAACGACTCCTTTTACCCGGGCCATGTCAGTCAATGTATTGATATCAGAAAGGCCCATATGATCTTCTTGAATATTTGTTATTACCGCAACATCACATTTATTGAAACCTAAACCTGAACGTAAAATACCTCCACGAGCAGTTTCCAAAACAGCAAATTCAACAGTTGGATCCTTCAAAACAAATTCAGCACTAACTGGACCGGTAGTGTCACCTTTTGTCAACATTGAGTTTTGAACGTAAATTCCATCAGATGTTGTAAAACCAACTCTAAAACCATTGTTTTTTACAATATGAGCTACTAAACGAGTTGTAGTTGTTTTACCATTTGTACCAGTAATTGCAATAATTGGAATTCTACATGATTTTCCAACAGGATACAACATATCTATAACTGGAGCAGCAACATTTCTAGGTAAACCATTTGCTGGTGCTAAGTGCATTCTAAAACCAGGAGCAGCATTTACTTCTAAAACAACACCTCCTGTTGACTCTAATGGTTCAGTTAAATTGGAAGCCATAATATCTACACCACAAATATCTAATCCAATAATTCTAGAAATACGTTCGAAAATGAAAATATTATGAGGATGAACAATGTCTGTAATATCAGTTGAAGTTCCACCAGTACTTAAATTAGCAGTTCCTTTTAAGTAACATTTTTCTCCTTTCGGTAAAATAGTTTCAAGAGTGAAGTTGTTTTTAGCTAATTCATCAAATGTTTCTTTATCAATACTAATTTCAGTCAACACATTTTCATGTCCATAACCTCTTCTGGGATCTTTATTTTCAGTATCTATTAATTGTTGAATTGTTGCAATTCCATCCCCAATAACATGAGCAGGTTCCCTCAGTGCTGCTGCTGTAAATTTATTATTTATGACTAAAATTCTAAAATCATATCCTGAAATAAATTTTTCAACGATGATTCTTCTTGAATATTTTTTAGCATGTTCGAAAGCTAACCTTGCTTCTGCTTCAGTTTTCACATTGATTGACGCTCCTTTTCCGTGATTTCCATCTAAAGGTTTAAATACTAATGGGAAACCAACTTTTGCAATTACAGTGTCTACTTCTGATTCATCACTAATACACATTCCTTTTGCAACTGGAATTGCTGCATCTTGTAACATTTTTTTTGTTTCGTCTTTGTTTCCAGCTAAATCTACAGCTATAGAACTCGTTCTGTCTGTCATAGTTGCTCTAAAACGAACTTGGTTTTTCCCATAACCTAATTGAACCAATGATTGGTTGTTTAAACGAATATAAGGAATATCTCTTGCGACAGCTTCATCAACAATACTTCCAGTACTAGGGCCAAAACGATCTTTTTCACGCATTTCACGCATCGTTCTTATGTCTAATTCTAAATCATATTCAGAACCTTCTATTAACGCTTCGGCAATTTTGACAGATGCTTTTGCGGCATAAATACCAACATTTTCCTCCATATATGAAAAAACAACGTTGTAAACTCCATGAGCTCCAGTGCCACGAGTTCGTCCAAAACCACATTCCATTCCGGCCAAGGTTTGAATTTCAAGAGCGATGTGTTCGATAACATGCCCCATCCAAGTTCCCTCAACAACCCTTTCGAAAAATCCACCTTCATTTCCTCTCGAGCATCGATGAGAAAACATGGTCGGTAATAATTTTTCTATTCTTTCAGCAAAACCATCTATTTTATTTGTTGGAAGTTCTTCTAACTCTTCCAAGTCTAATTTCATTGCAATTAACTTATTTCTAAAATTTGACCAATAATTAGGTCCACGAAGGATTTTAATTTCTACAATTTTCATATGTATTTATTTTATTTTATTTGTCTTTTGGTTCCGCCATTTTAAAATTCATCACTATTGGTGACGTTTTTTGCTCATGGCCTATTCGTATGCTTTTTTATTCTTTTAATACTATGTTATTTTGAGATTATTAACCATTTTTAATTTTTTAAAAAGGTTTTTTTCTCGAGTAGTTTTAAGTTTTTATATTCAACACTGTAATTTAAAAGAATGAATATTTTATGAATATAGTGTTTACAAATTGATTTTACTAGCGTATTGTTCATAAATATTTCATAATTGAATTTGGTCTTCCTCAATCGTACTGTGTATAAGGCTAAATTTGCAATACAATTTTGTTAATATGAATAATCCAAAAGGTAAATTAATCGTCATTGGTGGATCGGTTGATAGAGGTAGTTTTTCTGAAAGTACAGATGATTTACAAAGAAATTTGAAATTTTTCGAAAAAGGGATTCTTAAAAGAATTACTACTGAATCTGCAAAAGACAATTTATCTCAAATTGAAATTATCACTACTGCTTCAATGATTCCAGAAGAAGTAGGGGAGGAATATATTAAAGCTTTTGCTCAATTAGATGTTTTAAATGTCGGTGTTTTGAATATAAAAACACGTGAAGAAGCAAATTCAGAAGAATTCGTTGAGCGTTTAAGAAAAGCAGATGTTGTTGTTTTTACAGGTGGAGATCAATTGCGTTTGACTTCAATTTTTGGAGGAACTACATTTCACCATTTATTATTGGAAAAATACCATAAAGAAGATTTTATTATTTCTGGAACTTCGGCTGGAGCTGCTGCAAGTTCAAATAATATGATTTACCAAGGAAGTTCACACGAAGCTTTATTAAAAGGAGAAGTAAAAATTACAGGTGGTTTAGGTTTTATTAATAACGTAATCATCGATACACATTTTGTTCAGAGAGGAAGAATTGGTCGTTTGATGTATGCTTGTGCAAGTAATCCAATCAATTTAGGAATTGGTTTAGGAGAAGACACTGGATTATTAATTACAAATGGAACTGATATGGAAGCTATTGGTTCTGGATTGGTTATTTTGGTTGATGGAACTCATATGCGTGACACAAATTTAACGGATGTTGCAATGGGTGAACCAGTATCTATTGAAAACTTAGCTGTTCATGTTATGGCATTAGGTTGCAAATATGATTTGAAAACTAAAAAAATGACAATACAAAAAAGAACAGATTTTGCTGTTTAATTTATGTTTTTAAGAGGGGGGTAATTTATTCCCCCCCTAAAAACGCTTTAACCCATTTAAATATGGAATCATTTATAAACTATTTATCAGCAATATCTCTTTTATCTGAAGAATCTCAGAAAGCTATCAGGTCAAAATTAAGTAAGAAGAATTATTCAAAAAATGAAATCTTAATTAAAGAACTTTCTACCTGCCAACATTTATTTTTTATTAAAAATGGGTTGGTTAGAGCATTTTATTTCAAAGAAGGGAAAGATATAACAGATTGGTTTGGGTTAGAAAATAGTATAATTGGACCAATAATTAGAAATTTTCCTGTAAAAGAAGGATCTCACGCTGTCGAAGTTTTTGAAGATTCTGAAATTGTTTCGATATCTTTTGATGATTTACAAATTCTTTATAATACTCATCATGAAATTGAGCGATTAGGTCGAATTATTTCAATTCAAGCTATTCTTCTTCTTCAACAAAAATTAGACTCTATCCAATTTCTAACATCAAAAGAACGCTATACTGATTTTGCAAATAATTTCCCACAACTCCTTCAACGTGTTCCTCTTGGTCATATTGCTTCCTATCTTGGAATGAATCAAGTAACGCTAAGTAGAGCTAGAAAAAAGTAAAAATCATTTTTTAGCAATTGCTAAAAGGAGTTTATTTTATTCTTTATTTCTTTGTTCCAACTAAGTAGTAAAAAGTATGAAAATAGGAATTTTTACATATGGAACAAGAGGAGATGTTCAACCTTATATTGCATTAGCATTAGGATTGATGCAAAATGGTCATGATGTTATTTTAGCTGCTCCTGAAAACTTTAAAGAATTGGTTGAAGGTTTTGATGTTTCATTTCATCCACTTTACGGAGATGCTGAAAAAATAATGAATCTTCCTGAAGGTCAAAAAGTATTGAAAACAGAAAATACAATTCAATTAATGAAATATTTTTTCAACGTTTTAGACTCATTCAAAATCCCTTTAAGAGAAAGTTATATTAATGGGATCAACAAAATTGATTATATTATAGCTAATTCTGCTACAATGCCAATAGTTCATGCTATTGCTGAAAAGCAAAATAAAAAAATGGCTCTTACCTATTTTATGCCTCCAATGGCAACAACAAGTGAATTTCCTGTTGGAGATTTTGACTTTTTAAATTTCCCTCTCTACAATCGTTTAACCTATAAAATTGCTCATTCTTTTTATTGGAAATTTGTTAAAAAGCAGACCAATGAATTTCGGGAGGAACTAGGTTTGCCTTCATTGAAAGAAAATATTATTCATCATATTGCAAAACAAAAAATACTAGATCTCTATTGTTTTAGTCAGACGTTAATTCCTCAACCCAATGATTGGGCTCCACAACACAAAATTACAGGATTTATACGAGTCCCAAAAGATAAAAGAACTAACCACCCTTTTGATCAATTATCTGTAGAATTATCAACTTGGTTACAACAAGAAAACAAACCAATCTATATCGGTTTTGGTAGTAACGGAGTTGGTAATCCTGCAAAATTTATTTCTATCATCAACGATTTATTGTCTCAAACAAATGAGAGAATTTTATTTTGTACAGGTTGGTCAAATTTCGAAGATTTACCGACACATAAAAATTTGTTCGTTACTAAATATGTAAACCATGATTTTATATTTCCTCAGTGTAAACTAGGAATATTTCATGGTGGAGCTGGCACTTTAGCTACTATGTTGTGTCACAATTTACCATTAATTATTATTTCATTTTATACAGATCAACCTACTTGGGGTAAGATTGTAGAAAGAAAGAATCTAGGAATTCATATTCCCTTAAAAATACTCAATTCAAGTCGTTTAATTCGAGCCGTTTCATTAGTTCAATCGGAAGACATAAAAGAAAACATCCAACTTATTGGAAATGAAATTCGAAATGAAAATGGATTACAAAATCTAATTAATGTGCTTGAAGAATATTTTTGAAAGGAAAATATATACGAAATGAATATTTATTTAGAGATTAATATTTTACAATAATTTTTTTCTTAATAATTGAATTCTCGGTTTGTATTTCAACTATGTAACTACCTTCTGTTAAATAAGATAAGTCAAAAACAAATAGAGTATTAATATTATCCGTTTTAGTTTCAATTAAACGTCCAGTATAATCATATATTGATATTGCTTGGATATTGGTTCCTGAGCTAACCGATATTTTTCCACTTGTTGGATTTGGATAAATTGAGAAAATACTAAGATTGTTGTCTTGTAATTCTGCGCATTCATCTACTGTAATCGTTTGAGAAGTTGTAGATGAGCATCCATTTGTAGCTGTATAACTATAGGTAATAGGTAGGTTCCCTATACCTGAAATATTCGGATCAAATTGATTATTTACAACACCTATTCCGCTATAAATTCCTCCATTTGGACTTGCTTGTGTTAAATTTAAAGCGGCATAATTAACACACATTACAGGGAATGTTGTAAATGTAATGGTAGGAACTATTAATGGTGATGACGTTATTGACGCAATAGATGAAGTACAGCCGTTTACTGTTTGTGTTGCTGTAAAGTTTCCTGCTGTAGTTACAGTAATTGATTGACTATTTTGTGAATTTGACCATACTAAATTAGTTCCTATTGCCGTTAAGACTGAGTTTCCACAGTTATTTGCAACACTTAAGATGGGTGCCGATGGAATTGGGTTAACAATAATATTTATGGAATTTGATGTTGCTGTTAAAGTTGAAACACAGGCACTGTTTGAAGTCATAACACAAGTAATTGTTTGGCCATTAGTAAGTGTTGAAGATGTAAAATTAGCTAAGTTACCTCCCGTATTTTGTCCATTAATTAACCACTGATACGAAGGATTTGTTCCACCGTTTACTGAATTTGAAGTAAAAGTAATCGCCGTTCCAGCACATATTGTAGTTGTCGTATTAGAATTTATTGATATTGAAGGATCTTCAGATAATGGTAATAGAACGGCAGTTAATGAAGTTGCTAATGAAGTACATCCATTGACTGTTTGTGTAACAGTATACACTCCTGAAGATGTTACTACTATCGATAGAGAATTTTGTGAATTAGACCAAACTAAATTGCTTCCAATGGCAGATAAAACTGAATTATCACAGTTATTTACTACGCTTCCGATCGGTGCAGCTGGAATTGGATTAACAATAATATTCAATGAATTGGAAGTTGCGGTTAAAGGAGAAGCACAAATGCTATTTGAAGTCAAAACACACGAAACAGTTTGGCCATTAGTAAGTGTTGAAGACGAAAAACTAGCTGAATTTGTTCCAACATTTTGACCATTAATCAGCCATTGATAAATAGGATTTGTACCTCCGTTCGATGGAGTTGCAGTAAAAATAATAGCTGATCCTGTACAAATTGTTGTAGAATTTGTTGAAATTACAATTGATGCAGGTCCAGAAGAAGTCAAAGGAGCCGCTGTAAGTGAAGTAGCTAATGAAGTACATCCATTGACTGTTTGAGTTACACTATAATTCCCTGCAGAAGTGACAGTTATTGATTGCGAAGTTTGTGAATTTGACCAAATTAAATTACTCCCTGTTGCTGTTAGGACTGAATTCCCACAATTATTTACAACGCTACCGAACGGTGCAGCTGGAATTGGATTAACAACAATATTTAATGAATTGGATGTTGCGGTTAAAGGAAAAGCGCAAGTACTATTTGAAGTCAAAACACACGTTACTATTTGACCGTTAGTAAGTGTCGAAGATGAAAAAATAGCTGAATTTGTACCTGAATTTACTCCGTTAACTTTCCATTGATAGGCTGGAGTTGTTCCGCCATTCGTTGGAGTTGCTGTAAAAGTAATAGCTGATCCTGAACAAATTGTTGTAGAATTTGCTGAAATTGAAATTGATGCAGGTCCAGAAGAAGTCAAAGGAGCCGCAGTAAGTGAAGTAGCTAATGAAGTACATCCATTAACTGTTTGAGTTACACTATAATTCCCTGCTGTTGTGACAGTTATTGATTGCGAAGTTTGCGAATTAGACCAAATTAAATTACTCCCTGTTGCTGTAAGGACTGAATTTCCACAATTATTTACAACACTTCCGATCGGAGCAACTGGAATTGGATTAACAACAATATTCAATGAATTAGAAGTTGCTGTTAAAGGAGAAGCACAAGGACTATTTGAAGTCAAAACACACGTTACTATTTGACCGTTAGTGAGTGTCGAAGACGAAAAACTAGCTGAATTTGTACCTGAATTTACTCCGTTAACTTTCCATTGATAGGCTGGAGTTGTTCCGCCATTCGTTGGAGTTGCTGTAAAAGTAATAGCTGATCCTGAACAAATTGTTGTAGAATTTGCTGAAATTGAAATTGAAGGAGTTACTAATGACGAGTTCACAATCATTGTTACTGAATTGGATGTTGCTGTTGGCTGTGTCGTACAATTTCCGCTTGCTGTAATTACACAAGTTACTACTTGTCCATTTGTTAAAGTAGTAGAAGTAAATGTTGAAGAATTCGTTCCCGCATTAACTCCGTTAACTTTCCATTGATAGGACGGAGTAGTTCCTCCATTAGTTGCAGTTGCTGTAAAAGTAACTGCTGTTCCAAAACAAATAGAATTTGTACTCGAAATAATTGAAATTGTTGGACTTGTACTACAAAGAGAAACCTCTGACCACACACCATTTATTCCAGGGATTTCTCCAGCATTAGCCCACCATAGATTTTTCCAAATTTTACAGTTGTAGTAAACATGAGTACCAACAGTTGCATATGAATTAGTGGAAACATAAGAGGGATAACCACAATATAGAGTTGTAGTTCCTCCTCCAGTTCCTCCGCTAGTACATCCAAGTGCTCCACCTGTATAAGGTTCAAGACTGAAATTCGTAGAATTTGCAACAGCAGTAGCCTCACTTGTACCGTTTAACACCATACTTCCTGTATGCATGAAAGAATATGCAGACGAATTTGTGCCAGTAAGTAACAATTGCCAAATCATCACTCCATCATTGTCTCCAACTCGACTTGGATAATTGCGAATATGAGCACAAAGCGAAGCAACATTTGTCGGTGAATACGAGTAGTAAGGTCCCCACGGTTCATTCGGATAATGGACACCAGCTGCAATTTTGAAACCATATAATTCAGCATAATAAGCATATGAATCATACATTATTGCACGATTAGTACTTCCTCCACAATTATAGCCTTGATAAGCAACAATATCAATTTTATTTCCAACTGCTTGTAAAACAGGAATCATATGTCCCGAAGCTGAAAATCCAAATAAATTTATTCCATTTGTAGCAACAGTACCATTATATAAATTAGCATCTGTTTCACCTGTTAAAGTGTTTCTATTGGCAAATTTATAAGGAGAATTTATATCATTATTTACTTGACTACCAAGCGCACCTACACCACTTGGTGCACAAGCAATAATATATCCTTGTGAACTAGGCATCAACGCTCTAGAATTATTAATAAAATCAATAAAATGTTGTACGTTGGCCGTATTTCCTATATCAGAAAAACTTCCATTCGGTTCAAAATCCCAATCGATACCAGCGAAACCTATATCATCTACTAAATCTTTTATTGCTTG
>CANJKA010000145.1 GCA_947474675.1 Flavobacteriales bacterium | reverse complement strand
GCATCAGTAGCCAGATCAATGTTTTGAGAAGAATTTCTTTCATCATATTTTACATCGCACCAATGAGGGAAATAATTGTCTTGAGAAATTTGAATGTTTGTAATCGCATTCGAAATAGGATACCCTGAAAACGCTTTTACATTTCCAGAAATAGTTAACGAATCACCCAGCTTTACTTTACCGTTTACTTCATCAAATGTTACTTCATACGTTGGTCGTTTGTATTCTTCCACCTGAATTGAATGTTGCCCATTCCCTTCAGTATATATACTTAAATAACCTAATAAAAACCCATTTCTAGGCAACGTAAAACTTCCAGACGCACTCCCAAATTCATTTGTTTTCAAAGTACCTTCCCAAACAAGTTGACTGTTATTATCGCGAACAGAAACATCTATTTGGTTTGACACTTCAATTTTCAGGTTATTATTTTTTTCTTGATAAGATATAATCTTTAAAAAGACTTCTTGTCCCGGTCGATAGATTCCTCTATCCGTGAAAATTTTAGTAACTTTCTGATCTTCTTCTTCTATTTTATACGTGTAAATAGATCCCGAAACACTATCCATTCCAACTTTAACAGTGTAACCATAGGATTCATTTCCTTCGAAAGAAGCTTTTCCATTTAGATCTGTGTAAGTAACTAGATTAGAAGATTCACCCGACTCGCCATTTCCTTTTCTGTCATTTCTTTGATAATATCTTTTATTTAATTGTATTTGAGCATGTTCAATAGGCTTACCAGTGATTGAATTACTCACTATAAATTCAGCTTTTCCTTTGTTGTCTTTTGTTACAACATTTAATGAAGTTAACTGATATATTTTATACGTAAAATTCTTTTTATTTAAAAGACTATCTACTTTTAACAACGCCTCAATTTCAACAGAAGAACGACCAATAATGAACAAGTATTTTCCATTTTTGCTTAATTTAGGAAGAATGAAGTCTTTGTCATGTTGTAGGTAAAGAGAGTCTTTATTGAAATTTAAATTTTGAGAGTAAACTGAAGTAAGTGAATAATTCTTAAGTAAATTAGGAGCATAGTTATCCACTTTTTCAGATTCAATTTTGTAGATTTTTAAAGTTGAACTATACACATTTCGATATTCAACATTTAAAATACTTTCTTTCCCTGTTAAGAATTCCCCTTTCATAGAGAAATCTAAATCGTCAGAAAGAATATATTTTTTTAGTGCAGTAAGTTCATCAATAAATTCAGAATTTGGAAATTTAGACAACGATTTTTCAATTTTTTTGATCGCTAAAACACAATTTGATTTAGGAGTTACATTTGTTTTCCAATTGTATGTTCTTGAATTTTCATTTAATTTATTCGCACTTAAATACGTAAATCGAGCTGAAGCAGGAGAATCTTTTAAGAAATTTTCAAATACACTGTAAGACGCAAATAACAATCTATCTTTGTCAAATTCATTCACTTTTTCATAAGTAGATTTATCGTAAACAGCATCTAAACGTTGTTCCACCCAAAATGCATACGCATCCATACGTTTGTTTTTAAAACAAGCTTGTTCTATGTGATAATATAAAAGAAAACTAAAATGATTTAAACTATTTAATTCTTTGGCATTTTCAAAATCACTCGTCAAACCAAAATAATTAGAATCAGTAATCATCCGATTGTCATAATTAGCAAGATCTCTATAATTATTGGGTGCGTTGATTGTTTGAAAAGCTAAATATTCAAACAATGAAGCCGTATATTTTTTAATTTGAATATCCTCATCTTTGTCTAAAAAATTAGAAGCTGAAATTTTCATCAATTCAGAAGGCTGAAACAAACTCATTCTTTGGTGATAATCAAACAATTCGTCAAATGAATCATTTTCTAATTTGGTTGATTTTCCATCAATATCCCATATCAAACTTTCATCATCATACGTCAACTCACTTTTCCAATGCAACGAATTAATCCATTTTGAAACTTGAAAATGCAATAAATTATTCATTGGGAAAGCAATTTTATCTGCCTTTTTAGCAAACTCTAGCACAAACAATTGATTTTCAACTGCTTCATATTGAGCATGATTTAATAAATCTTCCAATTCTAAACACGTTTTCCAAAATTCTTTTGTGTTGTTTTCGGCAATTGCTTTGTCTTGTAAAAGTTTAATTTTCTCAATTGCTTTTCTTGGTAAACCGTCCTTTTTAAATCCTTCCACCTCTTTCCAATTGTACTCAGGAAAATCAGCGGTTTTTATTACCGATGGATATTCTTTAATAGTTGAAATATTTTGCCCAAAAGCAGAATTTGAACAAACAATAAGACATGCGAAAAAGAAAAATATAAATTTCATAGTTCTAATTTGTTAAAGTTTAAAAAGTTGTAAGTCAATATTGTAAATCAAGCTAGCTGTTTAACGTGAAACATAATGTTATTCTAATTTTGTTTTTCCTTTACCTAAAAACACTCGATACGCTGCAATAGCAGGAATGCAAACAATAAATAAAAAAGCCATCACATATCCTTGTGGCAAAAGATAAAAATCTTTAACACCTACTAAATCTTCTTTACTATAACCCAAACCAATAAAATAAGAAAGACTTAAGGGTGTTTTTATTACCTCTTTTTGAATCCCATTTTGCAAGACAATTTCACCGTCAAATAAATTTATAGGAACCAAAAAAAAGAGCATTAGTAAGAATACAAACAAAACTAAAAATATATTTTTTGGTTTTTCGAAAAAATGTTTCATATTAAAAATCAAATATTATTTATAGAAATACGTTTCAAATGTACTCATTTCAAATATTTAAATAAGACTATAAAATAGATTTATGAAACAATTATTTAAAAATTAACTAAATTTTTGATTTATAAACCCTAGAATTAACTAAATTTACCGCTAAAAAAAGTTATACATATGCGACCATTCCTTTTTCTAACTATTTTATTATTTCAATTTTCGTCCTTTTCTCAAGAAACAAAAACCATTCATGGTTATGTTTCCAGTACTAAAACAGGAGAAAAATTAATATCAGCGACTTTATATGACACACTTCATAAACAAGGAGCAATTACTAATGAATATGGATTTTTCAGTTTAACAGTGAAAAATGAAACAACCGTACTAAGAATTTCTTCTTTTGGTTTTTCAACTGAAATGATTGAAATTAAAAAAGAAGAAACCGAATTTAATTTTAACCTTACCGAAATTCAAGAAATAGAAGAATTTGTTATTTCTAGTGAAAGGAGAAGTATTGAGAAAACCAACATTGGAACCATGGAATTATCGATGGATAAGGTGGATAAATTACCCGTTTTAATGGGGGAAAAAGATGTGTTGAAAATTCTACAGTTAATGCCTGGTGTAAAATCTGGAGGAGAAGGTTCTAGCGGAATCTATGTCAGAGGCGGTGGTCCTGATCAAAATTTAATATTATTGGACGGGGTTCCAGTTTATAATGCATCCCATCTTTTTGGGTTCTTCTCGGTATTTAACTCTGATGCATTATCCCAAGTTACTTTAACAAAAGGTGCTTTTCCTGCTCGTTATGGAGGAAGAGTTTCTTCTGTTTTAGATATGCGAATGAAAGAAGGGAATAATCAAAAATTTAATATTGAAGGATCAATTGGAGTAATTGCTAGTCGGATTTTAATTGAAGGTCCTATTAAAAAAGACAAAAGTGCATTTATTATAAGTGCAAGACGAACCTATATAGATGCAATAGTAAAACCTTTTTTGCCAAAAAGTAATAAAGGAGGATATTATTTTTATGATTTGAATGCGAAGTTTAATTATAAAATAAACAACAAACACCATCTATATTTAAGTGGCTATTTTGGCCAAGACAAAGCTGAAATTAATCAAAGTGAAACGTTTGAAAATTACCAATATAGACACACTTATACTGATAAAACAGGTTTAAATTGGGGGAATGCAATAGCAGCTATTAGATGGAATTACAAAATTTCATCAAAATTATTTGCTAATACTACTTTTACTTATTCAAAATATTTATTTAAAATTTATAATTCATCAGAAGATTCTGAATATGATAATGGGGTTTTAACGAATAGTAGTTATTCATTTAACTATTTTTCTGGAATTGATGATTGGACCGGTAAAATAGATTTAACTTTTTTACCCAATCCAAATCACACAATAAAATTTGGACTTGGGGATATATACCACACTTTTAGACCTGGAGTTAATACAACTTCATCTAATACAAATAACGAAACAAATTCATTAGTTGAAGGATCTGATTCCCAATTTGCACATGAAGCATATTTGTATATCGAAGATGAACATAAAATTTCAAAAAATTTGAAAATCAATTATGGAATTCACCACAGTAGCTTCTTTGTTGGTGATAAAATTTATAATCAACTTCAACCTCGAATTTCTGGTAATTTAATTTTAACTGATAATAGTAGTCTTAAATTTGGCTATTCTCGAACAGCTCAATTTTTACATTTACTGTCAAATACCGGTATCGGTCTACCTACCGATTTATGGGTTCCAGCAACAGAAAAAGTTTCACCAGTGACTGCTGATCAAATAAGTTTAGGATATAACCATGAAATTAAAAGGCAATACAATTTCGTTATTGAAGGCTATTACAAAAAAATGAACAACCTAATTCAATACAAAGAAGGGGCAAGTTTCTTTAGCCAAAATACAGATTGGCAATCTAAAGTTGAAAAAGGTCAAGGCTGGTCTTATGGAGGTGAAATTTTATTAGAAAAGAAAAAAGGTAAATTTACTGGATGGATTGGATATACACTTAGCTGGACGGAAAGACAGTTTGATAACATAAATAGTGGAGAAAAATTCCCCTATCGATATGATCGAAGACATGATATTAGTGTTGTAATGACGTATCAATTAACTAAAACGTGGGATTTCGGAATTGTATTTGTTTATGGAACAGGAAATGCAGTTACATTGGCTTCACAAAGCTTCCAATTAGTACCAAATGAAAATGGATTTAATTCTCAAAATTACAACAATATTGAGAATGTTACTTCCATTAATAATTACCGTTTACCCGCCTATCATCGAATGGATATTGGAGCCAATAGAACTAGAAAAAAACCGTATGGAGAGTCTGTATTATCACTCTCTGTATATAACGTTTACAACCGTCAAAATGCTTACTTTATATATAAATCATTTGATGTATTTACAGATAAAAACACTTTAAAACAAGTAAGTATTTTCCCTATTATTCCATCAATAAGTTGGAAATTTAAATTCAATTTTGAACAAATAAAAGAAAATAAACTAAATAAAAAGAAGCAATGAAAAATGTATATTTTACGCTAATTATTTCCCTATTTGTTATTTTAATATCATGTGAAAAGGAAATAGAATTCAAAGGTGATTCAGTTCAAGATTTAATTGTCGTAAATGGAGTATTAGAAAAAGATTCAGTAATTCAAATTTCCCTTTCGGTAACTAAACCCTCAATGGGTCCTGATTATTTTGGTCAAAACCAATATCTAAAATCGCCCGCGAATTTGATTTTAACGGATAATACGACGGGTGAAACATTTATGAGTACTATGAATTCGCTTTCTTATTATTCGTTTGGAACAACGGCAAAAAGTGATCATTCTTACTCTATTAATATCAGTCACCCTGATTATTTAACGGCATCTGCAACAACATCAATTCCACAAGGTGTTTCAATTATAGATTGGGATACAAGTACTATAAATGTTTCAGATTATTCTTCTGAAAAAAAATTAAATTTGAGTTGGATGGATACGGGAGAAGAAAATTTTTATTTTGTTGAACTTTTCTCAATAGACACTGTCTATAATCAAAAAAACCTATTATATATTTACTCCTATAAAATTAACGAAGGCACTATGAATGATGGTAGCAGTATGTTAATTTTAAAAGATGATTTATTCAATAACTCACTTTGCCAATTGAGCATTAAATTTAACCCTGATTATTATTATGATCAGAATTGGGTGAAATTAGATGAGAAATCTTACAAAGTTGTTTTACACAAAGTATCTAAAGAAGTGTATAATTACTATAAATCTGTAAGTAAAATAAATATTGGCCCTTTCTCTGAACCTGTAAAAGTGTATACAAATATCTTAAATGGGTTAGGCGTTTTTGGAGGAAAAAGTAGTACGACTTTATTTTTTGAATAAGAGATATAATACTAAATGAACATATATTATAAACAACAAAAGCCTCGTTAATTCGAGGCTCTTATATTTTAAAGAATTAAAAATTCAACGTCAAAAATTCACCATTAACTTTCAATCCCTACAAAACCAGATGAGAATCTTTGCTTCCAAAAAGCATTCATAAACTCAAACTTACAGTTCATAAACTAGTTTTATTAATTTTGTTCTAGCATAATTACTTTCGTTTGACAATTTAAAAATGAAAGAATGAAAAAAATAATTACGTTAGTATCTATTACATTATTTACAACCTTCGTAAATGCACAATGGTCTCAAGATCCAACAGCAAATACTGCTATTTCAACTTCAATAAATGATGCTCAAAACATAAAATCTGTTACAGATGGAATGGATGGGACAATCATTGTTTGGGATGAAGCAGGAGATATTTATGCTCAAAAAATAAATCGATATGGAGCATTACTTTGGACAGCAAATGGTGTAGCTATTTGTTCTGCAACTGGTGATCAAACATTTCCAAGTATTATTTCAGATGGTGCAGGTGGTGCCATTTTTTCATGGACAGATTTAAGAAACGGAGTGGAAGATATTTATGCACAAAGAATCAATTCTTTAGGTGCTATTCAATGGAGTACTAATGGTGTATTAATTAGTGATGCAACAGGTATTCAGAGTAATTCAATAATTGAAACGGATCAATCTGGTGGAGCTATAATTACATGGGAAGACAATAGAAACATTAGTACTGATATTTACGCACAAAGAATAAGTTCAGGCGGTACTATTTTATGGACAGCAAATGGGATTTTAGTTGCTAATTATTCAATTAACTTATTAAGGCCAAAGTTAACAACGGATGGTGCTAACGGAGCAATTATAACATGGCATGTTGATTTTCCTTTTGATATTTATGCACAAAGGGTTAATTCTTTAGGAGTTCCTCAATGGACACCAAATGGAATTATTATTTGTGATGCAACAAATAGTCAATTTGAGCCATCTATCGTTTCTGATGATCTTTTGGGAGCAATAATTGTTTGGCAAGATGGAAGAAATAATGGTGCTGTTGATATCTATGCACAAAGAGTAGATGCTTCTGGAGCTGTACTTTGGGCAACCAATGGTGTAGTTCTTTGTGGAGCAACTGGAAATGAAAATGATATATCTATTGTTTCTGATCGTGCAAATGGAGTAATTGCAACTTGGAGAGATTTAAGATTAGGTGTTTTAGATAACAACATTTATGCTCAGAGATTAAGCTCATTAGGAACTCAACTATGGACACTAAACGGAGTTGCAATAACGAATGCTGTCGACAATCAATTTAGACCAACAATTACAAATGATTTTGATAATGGGGCAATTATTACTTGGTATGGGGATTCATATAATGTGGATGCGCAACATGTGAATAGTCTTGGCGTTATTCAATGGTCTACTACTGGTGCACCAATTTGTTCCAATTCTGCTTATCAAAACAGTCCAGTTATCGTATCAAATAATAATGGAGGTGCTGTTATTGTTTGGGGAGATGCTAGAAATGGAAATGAAGACGTTTATATACAAAATGTTTGTCCAAATGGGTCAATCGGTAATGTTGCTCCAAATAATCCGTCAGCAATTAGTGGTAATATTTCAGTTAGTAATACGAGTGTAAACACTTATTCCGTTGCACCTGTGCTTGGAGCGATTTCTTATCTTTGGGTATTACCAAACGGATGGACTGGTACTTCTACAGCACCTTATATTAATGCAACCGCAGGTGCTTCTGGTGGAACAATTACAGTTTATGCCGTTGGTTCATGTGGGAATTCTGACCCAACTTATTTGGATATTACAATTTGTACAGCTCCAACAATTGTTGGTGCAATAACAGGAAATACGACAGCTTATGGAAATACTGTTAACACCTATACTATTGACCCAGTTAGTGGAGCAACTTCTTATACGTGGACATTTCCAAATGATTGGACAGGAACATCAACAACGAATAACATTGATGTAACAACAGGAATAACTTCAGGTTTGATTTCTGTTACTGCTAACGATAATTGTGGACCATCTATCCCTGTCACTGTATTTGTGACAATCGCAGCAGGAGTGAAAGAAAATTCGAATTCAATTTCAAATACAATTTATCCGAACCCTTCAAAAGGAGTATTTACTGTTCAGACAGAAAAATCAATCACAGGTTCAATTGAAATATTCAATGTTGTTGGAGAAAAAATATATTCAAAAGCAATTCAGAATGAGAAAACTGAAATAAATTTAAGAAATGAAAATACTGGGATCTATTTTGTGAAAATTTCAAACGGTGAAACATCTGTTACAAAGAAAATAGTAATTCAATAAGACTTTTAAAATACAATATGAAGGCAATCTAGAAATAGGTTGCTTTTTTATGTTGTGAATATTCCTCATAAAAAAAGCCTCGATAATTCGAGGCTTTTATATTTTAAAGAATTAAAAATTAATCATCAAAAATTCAACATTAACTTATAATCCTAACAATACCGCATGAGGATCTTTGCTTCCAAAAATCATTCTCTCAGGGTTTTCTAACATCTCTTTCACTTTCACTAAGAAACTTACAGATTCTTTACCATCGATAATTCTATGGTCATAAGAAAGCGCTAAATACATAATTGGACGAATCTCAACCTTTCCATTAATTGCTACTGGACGTTCAACGATGTTGTGCATTCCTAAAATAGCTGATTGTGGAGGATTGATAATTGGCGTAGATAACATCGAACCGAAAACTCCTCCGTTTGTGATTGTGAAAGTTCCACCCGTCATTTCGTCTGGTGTAATTTTTCCGTCTCTCGCTTTGATTGCCAAACGTTTGATTTCTCTTTCGATTTCTGCTAAACTCATTTGCTCTGCATTACGAACAACTGGTACCATTAATCCTTTTGGAGAAGAAACTGCTACTCCTATATCAGCGTAATCGTGAAAAACAACTTCGTTTCCGTCAATTCTTCCGTTTACTGCTGGGTATAAATTCAATGCTTCTGTAACTGCTTTTGTAAAGAAAGACATGAATCCTAAATTAACATCGTGGTGTTTCGCGAAAGCATCTTTGTACTTTGTACGTAAATCCATGATTGGTTTCATATCTACTTCGTTGAAAGTAGTCAACATTGCTGTTTCGTTTTTCACTGCTACTAAACGTTCAGCAATTTTACGGCGCATCATTGACATTTTCTCACGTTTTTGTTCACGTGATCCACCCCAACCTTGCGCTGCATCTGGAGCAAATCCTGCCGCCATTGCTGCAACAACATCTTGTTTTGTAATACGACCGTCTCTTCCTGTAGCAGGAACTTTAGCTGTATTGATCCCATTTTCAGCAATGATTTTTGCAGCTGCAACAGATGGAGTTCCACTTGCATACGATGCTGATTTTTCATTCACTGGATTTGGACTTGGTGCTGCAACAACTGCTTCAACTTTCGCTTCAGCAACTTTTTCAACTTTTGGAGCACTTCCTGCTGGACGTGCTGCCGAAGTGTCAATTAAACAAACTACAGCTCCTACTTTTACAGCATCACCTTCTGCGGCTTTCAACGTGATAATACCACTTTCTTCTGCTGGTAATTCCAAGGTCGCTTTGTCAGAATCTACTTCTGCAATCGCTTGATCTTTTTCAACGTAATCACCATCAGCTACTAACCATTGTGCAATTTCAACTTCTGAAATTGATTCACCTGGACTCGGAACTTTCATTTCTAATACTGACATATCGTATGTTTTAATTTTTTAATCTTTTTAATAATTCACAATATCCTCCCCCCTGCCCCCCTCCAAAGGGGGAAAACAAAAAAAGAATTATGCTTTTACTTGAGCGTATTTGAATAATTCGTCGAACAATTGTTTCAAACGTTTTTTATGCAATTGAGATGAACCTTCTGCTGATGCAGCTGATGCATTTCTTGAAACTCCAATAATTGGTAAATGTCTCAATGCCATTGCGAAATACGTCCAAGCTCCCATGTTTGCAGGCTCTTCTTGTGCCCATAAAATGTTCG
>CANJKA010000144.1 GCA_947474675.1 Flavobacteriales bacterium | reverse complement strand
TATTTTCTACAATGGTCAATAATTCTATATCAGAGAATTTATCAGAAGCCAGAAAAGGACATTACGATTTAATTCCGATTACAAAAATGTTTTTTGAAGAAGGAAATCCTGGAGGAGTAAAAATTGCATTAGCAAAAAGAGGTATAATGGATTCCCACATGCGTTTGCCATTAGTACAAGTTTCAAAAGGATTAAAAGATAGAATTGAAAACGAAACGACAAAATTATTGTCATTAACGTTAACAACGTAGAGACGTTTAATCAAACGTCTAATCAAGTTCATCAAACAATGTTTATCAAACAATGTTCATCAAACAATGTTCATCAAACAATGTTCATCAAACAATGTTCATCAAACAATGTTCATCAAACAATGTTCATCAAACAATGTTCATCAAACAATGTTCATCAAACAATAAAAATCAATTAACAAACAAAATATTAGAAGCCAAAAATGAGTATTTACAATTCCATAGTTAAAGAGATCAAGTCATCATCAAATATTATTATCACAGCACATAAGTCTCCAGATGGTGATTCGATTGGTAGTTCTTTGGGATTATATCATTTTATTCAGAAATTAGGAAAAAAAGTGACTGTTTGTCATCCAGATCCATATCCAGATTATTTATCATGGATAGAAGGAGTGAACGATATTTTAACAATGTCAAATGATAATCTAGAAATTGAAGGTTTATTTAGAGAGGCTGATCTAGTTTTTTGTCTAGATTACAATGCTGTAAATAGAGTAGGAGAAGGGATGCAGGCTTTGCTAGAGAATTCTATAGCGAAAAAGATCATGATAGATCATCATTTAGAACCGGAAGATTTTGCTTTCATTACAGTTTCTGAAACTAGTGTTTGTTCGACTTCACAATTGATTGTTGAGTTAATAGAGCAATCAGGTAATCTTGAATTATTAGATAATATAGTTGGCACACCTTTATATTTAGGGATTTTAACAGATACGGGATCTTTTCGATTCCCTTCAGTTCAGCCCAGAACACATGAATTATTAGCAAAATTACTAACTGCAGGAGTAAAGCATTTCTTAGTTCATGAAAATTTAAATGACAATAACACGGTTGGAAGACTTCGTTTACAAGGTTATGCAATGAGTGAAAAGCTAGAAGTGTTAAGTGATTATAATGTTGCTCTGATTTCTATGACTGATGCTGAATTAACAAGATTTGACTATCAAAAAGGAGATACTGAAGGATTGGTAAATATTGCGTTATCAATAAAAGGGATGAAAGCTGCAATGTTCTTTTCAGATAGAGATGGAATTATTAAAATATCATTTAGATCAAAAGGAAAAGAGAATCCAGTAAATGCTTTAGCAAAAGAACATTTTGGTGGAGGCGGTCATGCGAATGCTTCAGGAGGAATGAGTGAGTTATCAATGGATGAAACACTTGCTAAAATCAAAACGTTAATACCTATTTATTTTCCAAAGAATTAATTTATTTTTTTATATAAAGAAGTTGTCTCAAAGTTTGATTCAACTTCTTTTTTATTTTCATTAATTTTAATTGTATATTAGTGATAATAATCTAATTTTGCAGGAACTGATTTTCTATTATTTAAGACATAAAGATTTTAATGACTATTATATATTTCATTGCAGCTTTTTTTTCTTCTTGGATTTGGGTTGATTATTTTAAATTGATCGGTGTCAGTGACATAAAGAAAACAAAATATTTATTGATTACATTTATTTTAGGAGCTTCCTCTTTTTATTTGTTTAATCTTATAAATACAAATATTTTAGATCAATTTGAATTTATTTTAAAAAATAAAACGCTAAATCATTTTTTAATAACAGCAACCAAAATTGGTCTTTTGGGTGAGGTTTCCAAAATGATACCAGTTCTTATTGTTTACTTTCTTTTTAGAAAAAATTTTAAGGAGCCGATTGATGTTTTTATGTTTTTTTCAGTTGCTGCTCTTGGTTTTTCAGCCGGAGAAAATTTACTTTATTCATTTAAAAATACTTCCTATTTTTTCAATGAAAAAATTATTTTAAGGACTTTTGGGGAGTTGTTCAGCTCTTCTTTAATGGCTTATGGGATAATTGGATATCGATTTTACCATAAACATAAAAAGCCACTTAAGATTATAATATTATTCTTTTTTGCAGTTCTGTTACATGCATTTTATGATTTCTGGTTAGATTATGAATTAATTGTAAATTATGGTTTTATCATAACCTTTTTGTATTTCATGTTCATGATTTCTATTTATGCGATTGGCTTGACAAATTCATTAAATGTTTCATCAGTTTTTGATTCAATTCAGACCATTCATTCAAAAGAAATAATAAAAACTCTTTTTGTTTATTATTTAATATTGATAATTGCTCAGTTTTTAGTTTTATCTTTTTCATTAAGTTTTACAAAGGCTTATGAAAATCTAGAAAATACGATCTGGTTCTCTGGAATTATTGTCGTAGTAATGATTAATAGGTTAACTAAATTGAAAAAAATCAAAGGTAGATGGGAGCATGTTAAATTGCAACTTCCTTTTACTTTCTACAAAATTGATACTTTTAACGGAAGAAAAACAAGGTATAAATTTAAATTTCAAGGAGAAATTTTTAATGAGATTTTTGTTGATCCATATCTAAATAAAATAAGCTATATGGCTCCATTAAGTCAACGAAATTCATACATTGTAAAAACAAAAAAGATTTTTATTGAAAGAAAAGTTTACTTTAAAAATGACGAATGTTTTTACTTGACTAGAATTGTTGAGGATGGAAATGAAGAATTATATCTTTTGAAACCAAAAAATTCTGGAAAAAGTTTGGTTAGAAAAAAATACCCAATTGTAGCTCTTTTATCTGTTTATGATACTGATGATTTAAAAAATAAAAATCTAACAGTTCATGATTTTCAATTTAGAGAGTGGGTTTTTATTAAATACCATTAAAATCTAAACCATTTCTTAGAATAGTTATCACTATTTGTTGATAAATTAAGATAATTATTTGTCGTGTTTTCTACTTTAGAATCGGTATTTTTGGGCTTCATAATTTAAAATATAAAACGTAATGGCTCATTTAATTTCTCCTTCAGTCCTTTCTTGCGATTTTGCAAATATTCAACGTGATGTTGAGATGATTAATAACTCTCAAGCAGATTGGTTTCATGTAGATGTTATGGACGGAGTTTTTGTTCCAAACATATCATTTGGTTTTCCAATAATTGAAGCGATAAAAAAACATGCTACTAAACCATTAGATGTTCATTTAATGATTCAAAATCCAGATCAATATATTGGGGAATTTAAAAAAGCGGGCGCTGATATTTTAACAGTTCACTATGAATCTTGTATTCATTTGCATAGAACGATTCAGTTAATTAAAGAAGCAGGAATGAAGGCTGGAGTAGCTTTAAATCCTCATACTTCTGTTTCATTGTTAGAAGATGTAATTGAAGACTTGGATTTAGTTTTGATTATGTCAGTTAACCCAGGTTATGGAGGACAGAAATTCATTCAAAATGCAAACTTTAAAGTTTCTCAAGTAAAAGAAATGATTCTGCGAAAGGGTTCAAATGCTTTAATTGAAGTAGATGGAGGTGTTAACGGAGAAACGGCTCTGACTTTATTGGAAGCTGGAGCTGATGTTTTAGTTGCAGGAAGTTATGTGTTTAATTCATCAAATCCTACTCAAACTATATCTGATTTAAAAGCACTTTAAAGGTTTGTTTAGAAGCTAAGTTATTCTGTTTTTTTATGTAAAAAATTAATTTACTTTTTTTGATACTTATTTAGTAACAAATAGAATGACTTTTCGTTTATAAAATATATGAAAGTAAATATTCTTTTTTTCACGATCTTTTTTCTGAGTAAAATAAATGCTCAGGTTGATTCTGTTTTGATCAAAAGAGAAGAAAAGTTGACGATTCTCCTGAATGAATTAAGAGCTGCTTCTACAAATAAAGAAAAGGAATCTAAGAATTTATTATTTAAAGAATATTTATTAGAATCAATCAAGCTAGATAAAGTTATTGATTATCCTTTTTTAGAATTAAAAACGTTAGGTTCAGTAAAAAGCGATGATAATAAAATTAGATTATTTACATGGAATGTTGAACAAGATGACCATTCTCAAAAATATTATTGCTATATCTTACGTTTAGATTCAAAAAAAAAGAAATATGTTACAAGTGAATTGATCGATAATTCATTCATGATTCCCGCAAGACCTGATGGCATTTTAGAAGCAAAAGATTGGTATGGTGCTTTGTATTATAAAGTAATTAATATTTCTAAAGGAAATAAAGAAATGTACACTTTGTTAGGGTACGATATGAATACTACAATGAGTAGTATTAAATTAATTGATGTCCTTACTTTTTCAGGTAATATTCCACGATTAGGAGCTCCTATTTTTAAAATGAAAGAGGGGGTATTAAAAAGAGTTTTTTATGAGCATTCTGAAAAAGCAATAATGTCTCTCAAATATGAAGAACAGTATAAAAGAATAATTTTTGATCATTTATCTCCAGAAGACCCTAGTATGACTGGATTTTACTCCTATTATGTGCCTGACTTTATTTATGATGCGTTTGTTTTTCAAAAAGATAAATGGATTTTTGTTGAGGATGTTATAGGGATTAACGGAGAGGATAAAAAGGAATTGTCAGTTTATGTTCAGAATAAAAGAACTGGAAAATTAGCAAAAAAAACATATAAAAATAAATGGGAAGCTCCAAGTGATATTTATGTTGCTAAAACACCTGATCAAATAGGTAGTGGTGAAAATGTACCTCCCCCTAAAAAAAGAAGGAAAATTAAACTTTTTAGAGAAAAATCAGATAAATATTCAATGTATCCTGGAGAAATTAATCCTAATAAGAGTCATAAAAAAAGAGATCACAGAAGTCAGTGAGTGAATATTTTCGTGTTGAAATGAACATTCTTAATGTTTTAACTATCTGATTGTTCAAAAAAAACTACTGCTTTGAACTATCTTTTTGCTTATATTTGAAAAAAAATAGAGTCCTATGAATAAAAATATCTATCTAGTTTTATACGATTTCACTGAAGTAGGTGACGCAGCTTTAAATTATGCGATAAATTTGAGTAGTAATGTTGTTAATGAGATTAGACTTGTTCATCTTGTTTCTAACAAAAATGATATAGTTTCAGCTACGGCTAAATTAGATGCTATCATTGCTAAAACAGAAAAATCATCTAATACTGAGATTACTAGTTTAGTTCAAGTAGGTTCTATTTTTGAAGATATTGCTAAAATTGTTAAACAAATTAAGGCTAATCTTATTATTATGGGAACTCATGGAGCAAAAGGGTTTCAAAAGGTTTTTGGAAGTTTTGCTATTAAAGTTATTACAAGTTCTGATGTGCCGTTTTTCGTTATTCAAAAAGATACTAAAGCCAAAGCTGTAAAGAAAATAATTGTTCCGATCGATTTGATGAAAGAAAGTCTTCAGATTGTTAATATTGCCGGTGATATTGCTAATATGTACGAAGCTGAGATTTTTTTAGTTGCTGAAAAACATGATGATGTTTTATTGAGTCAAAGAATTAAAAATAGAATATTAATTGTTCGTAAACAATACGAAGAGAGAAATATTAAATGTAACATTGAGTTAATTAGTGGATCAGGTTCTTACTCTTCTAAAATTATGACTTATGCGAAGGATAATGAAATTGATTTAATTGCTATTGCTTATCATTCTTCTAGTCTTTTTCCTCAGTTTGACACGTTTGCTCAAACTTTGATAACAAATAAAGAACTTTTGCCTTGTGTGATTTTAAATTCCAAGCCAGCTTCTTCTGTTTCTTTTTAATTAAATTTTAAAAATCATAATGAAATTAGGTGAATATAACATTCTAACAATTCTTAGAATAACAACTGTAGGTGCTTATTTAGGGGATGAATTTGATAACGATGTTTTATTACCGAATAAATATTTAACACAACAAATGTCTGTTGGTGAGGATATTAATGTCTTTTTATATAAAGATTCTGAAGATCGTTTGGTTGCAACAACTGAAAAACCTTATATCGTTTTAAATCAATTCGCTTACTTACAAGTAAAAGAAGTGAATCCTTACGGTGCTTTTTTGGATTGGGGATTAGAAAAAGATCTTTTGGTTCCTTTTCGTGAACAAACAAATAAATTAGAAGAAGGTAAATACTATTTAATTTACTTGATGTTGGATGAATCAACTGATAGACTTGTTGCAACAGCGAAAACAAATAAAAAATATTCTATTGATACTACTGAAATTGAACTAGACAAAGAAGTTGATCTTTTAATTTGCGAGACGTTTGACTTAGGTGTTAAGGTTATTGTGAATGGAAAGCATTTAGGAATCGTTTATTTAAGCGATTTAACTAGAAGACTGAGAAGAGGTGACAATGAAATTGGTTATGTTTTCAATATCCGTGAGGATGGCAAATTAGATGTTCGATTAGAAAAATCAGGTTATCAGAAAATTGAACCTTCCGCAGAAAGACTTTTGGCTTTGATTAAAAACAGAAAAGGGACATTGTTCCTCACAGACAAAAGTGATCCTGATGATATTAGAGATCAAGTTGGGATGAGTAAAAAAACATTCAAACAAGCAGTCGGTAATTTATATAAAAATAAATTAATTCAATTGAACACGGATTCGATTTCGATTATTTGAATTTTATTATTATGTCGCTGTAGAGGAGGATTGCAATCCTCCTCTACAGCGACATAATTTCTTTGAAACGAATAGCTTGTCGTCTAGATATTTCTACTTTTTCTCCTTCTTTTAATTCAACCATTAAACCTCCGTTGAACCAGTTTTCAATTGAACTAATCCATTTTAAATTGATAATAAACTTTCTGTTTGCTCGAAAGAAAAACTCAGAATCTAAACGTTCTTCAAAACTATTTAATGATCTTAATATAAGTGGTCTAGATGTGTCAAAATACACTTTTACATAATTGCCGTCAGATTCTAACATTCTAATTTTTGAAAGTTCAATGAACCACGTTTTTTCGCCATCTTTGATAAATACACTATCTGAAAGTGTAAGTTGCCTGTCTTTTCTTGATAAATTACCTTCGATATTAGATGAGAAATCATCTTCTTTTTGATTTAATTTCTTAATTGCTTCTTGTAATCGATTAGGATCTACAGGTTTTAGAATGTAGTCTAATGCGTTTATTTCAAATGCTTTTAATGCAAATTCATCATAGGCTGTGACGAATATTACTTTTGGAATTTCTTCTAAATGTTTGATCATTTCAAAACCAGTCATTCCAGGCATTGATATGTCTAAGAAAATTAAATCAGGTTTTAAATCTTTAATAATTTGAATTCCTTCTTCTCCATTTTTAGCTTCTCCTATTATATCTATTTCGTCAAATGGTTTTAAAAGAGATTTTAATTCTTCCCTTGCTAATCGTTCATCATCAATTATTAATGTTTTTATCGTCTTCATAGTTTAAAAGTTATTGATGAAATTACTTTATTGTCTTTTTGATAGATTTCAAAATTGGCTGTTCCTTTATATTGTAAATCTAATCTCCTGCGTGTGTTTTCAATTCCTATTCCTAAATCGATTTCTGTTTTTAAAAAGCCCGAATTTTCTACAATTATTAAAATTGAATTCTCTTTTTTTTCTGTTTTTACCGAAATAAATCCTCCTTCAATTAAAGTAGAAATGCCATGTTTTATTGCGTTTTCCACGAGCATTTGAATTGAAAATGGTGGAATCATAAAGCTTGAGATGTCGTTATTTAAATCAAAATTAATTTGAAGGCGTTCTTCAAAACGAATTTTTTCAAGGTCAAGATAGTTTGACACCATTTCTAATTCATCTTCAATCGTAACAAGATTAAGTTTTCCAAATTGAAGAGATTTACGGAGCAAATTTGATAATGCTGTAACAGAATTCTTAGCTTTTGAAGGTTCAGTTTCGATCAAAGCTCTTATACTATTTAGGGAATTAAATAAAAAATGTGGATTTAATTGTGATCTTAAATTTTTTAATTCAATTTCATTTCTACTTGCTTCAAGACTGAGGTTGTTTATTTCCTGTTTTCTGGATTTACTGAAAAAATGATAGGTGAAATAAAGTGCATTCCAAAATAATATCAAAACTGAATTAGCGAGTATTTCTAAAAATATCTTTAATATTGAAATTGATTTTTCATCTTCTATGTCAATTGTAAATGATATGATTTCAGTGGAAATACTAATACATATCGCACATATTAGAGAAGATATTAATATTCTTGGTAAAAGAGGAGGGAGTTTCATTTCAAGCCAATTCCATTTAAAGAAGAATAATCTCATTAAATGGGTGAACAGAAACGAAAAAAATACAAATGAAAAAATATGAAAGAAAAGAATAAGGGTTATTTTATTAGGATCATCAACGTATGAAGCTAATACAACAAATAGAGCATAAAACACCCATCCAAATAGTTGAGCACCTATATATAAATAGTTATTAGATTTCATTTAGTAAAAATAAGATAATCATTCGGTTTTTTATTGATAAATGGATATTTGGTGAATATTCTTAGCTTGGTGGTGAAAATATGATTTAAAGTTTTTTTTATGGAAAGTTTATGGAACACTTTTTGCCAATTGCCGATTATGAATCGAATGATAATTGTTTTTTTCCTTTTTTCTTTCAGTAGTTTCTCTCAATCTTGGAGTTCCAAAAATATTGGATTATCAACTGGGGTAACTGTCAATTTTGGGACTCATGTAAATTCAGTTGGTCTTATTCTTAAAACGTATTATTCAGATTACTTTTATCAAATAAATATTGGATCTTCTATAACTTGGAATTTAAAAAATTATGGTAATAGACGAATGTTTTGGGAAAATAGAACGTATTTAGGTCTTGCTTTATTAGGAGGGAAAAAAGATAATACGATTGATTTTCAGTTGGACGGTTTAGCTCATCAAACTGTTTTTAAAAATGCCGTTAGTTTTAATTATTTATGGTATTTTGATAATAGTGGAACTTCTCAAAGGTCAGGTGGATTTGGATTATCAATCAATAAAGTAAATCTTTTCTTTGAAAATGATGTTTTTGGAGGACAAGCAAAAGATCGATTTCGAACAGGACATCTTATGGCGAGCTATAGATATCAAAACTTTAAATTTGGATCGGGTATTTATCTGTGGACAGGAGAAACGGACGGAACACCGTGGAAAAGAGAATGTAGTGAAAATTGTCCAAACGGATTTAAAGATTTATCCAATTTGCCTTATGGTAAAACAAGTCATGGAATTTTATACGGTTCTGTTTTGTATAATTTACCTTTTGGTCAAAATCCATTTTTAAAAATAGGAGTAGACAGTGAACACATTCGTCATGGAGTTCAAAATAAATTAATTCATGATCTTATTTTTCTTCCAAAGAAAATTGAACGAAAAACCCCTCATTATCCAAGATTAAACGATGAAGGATTTCCTGTCTTTGAAAAAAACAAAACAAGAAAAAACAAATTCTATCTTCAATCGGGATTAAATGATTTCATGCAATAAATAAGTAAAGTCGCGATTCATCGCGACTCAATTGTGAAACAATTGAAATATCTCAAACAATTTCTCAGGCGGAATCACTTTATTAGGATAATTATTCATTTCACTCAAAACCTTATCAGTAGCCATAGGATTAAGTCCCATTCGAATACCAGCTTCTCTTATATAGGCAACCTCTAAATGACTTGTTTCCAAATCGACATTCATCAACAAAACAAGACGATGAAATTGAACAATTCGATCTACTTCTAATTTAGGAGGCATGAATTTGATATATTGTTCAAATAAAACTTTAAAATCATCTTTTGTAACACCTAATTGAGATGCAATAGACAATAAAAAGTTTAATTCTATATCGCTAACATCATTATCAGCCTTTGCTAATTTAATTAGTTCTGAGATTAAACTTTCGTTTTCTCTTTTCTTATGATTGTCATCACTCATGATATAGATTATGAGTTGTGATCAATTAGAAAAAATCCACACGTTATTTCGCATACTTTTTGAAGATGTTCAGGCATTTCTTTTTCAGTCCAAGGTTGACTAGCACCAAAAGTATGTTCAGCATCTTCAATTTCAAACAATCTTGTTTTCAACCAAGAAGCAATATTTCTACTTTCCTCAATATCTACAGATGTATCTATGTCTCCATGAACAACAAAAGTCGTTTTAGTAGAG
>CANJKA010000143.1 GCA_947474675.1 Flavobacteriales bacterium | reverse complement strand
GAAGCATCTTTAAACTCTTTAACTCCTTGTCCTAATCCTTTCATTAATCCTGGAAGTTTTTTACCTCCAAACATTAAAAGAACAACAGCTAAAATTAATATAACTTGTGGTGGACCAAAAACGCCTAAAATCATAAAGTTTAATTTTATTTATTAATTATTTTTTTAACTTTTTAGAGAAGTCAATTAAGATTGGTGTAGCAACACATAATGAAGAATACGTTCCAATAACAACACCAACTAATAGTGCGAATAAGAATCCTTTAATTGCAGCACCACTGAAAATAAACATGATCAATACAACAACAAATAATATCATAGAAGTATTAAAAGTTCTACTTAAAGTCGTGTTTAATGATTTATTTACGATATCGTTATGGTTTTCATTTTCACCACTATTTCTTAAATTCTCACGAATCCTATCAAATACAATTACAGTATCATTCATGGAGTAACCAATTACAGTAAGAATCGCAGCAATAAATGCTTGATTTACATCTAAACTAAATGGTAAGTAACCATGGAATAAAGCGAATACAGTAATTACGAAGAACGCATCATGTGCAAGACCAATGATTGCCCCGATAGAATATTGCCAAGATCCAAAACGAATTAAGATGTAGATGAATATCGCTAATAAAGCCAATGAAATAGCTTTTGCAGAAGAAGACCATAATTCACTTGAAACCGAAGCAGAAATACTTCTAGATTCTGTGATGACACTAGCTCCTAATTTATCTTTAGCTTTTTCTAAACCTTCATTTAGTTTTTGTTTTACTTCTTCAGTTGCTTTGTCATCATTCAATTTATAATTGGTTGTGATTTCAGCATTAAAATCATTTGATTTTGTTTTTAAATCAATTGATGAGATTTCTCCATTTTCAATGAAAACAGTTTCAAGTTGAGATCTTAAATAATTCATATCAACTTTGTTTTCAAATTTCACTGCAAATGTTCGTCCTCCAGTAAATTCAACACTTTGTTTTAATCCATTAGATTTTAATGCAATAATACCAATTACAGTAACTGAAATAGAAAAGATATAGAAATACTTTCTTTTTCCTACCCAATCAAAATGAAAGTTTTGAAATAAACCTTTTGACATTTTTGTATTGAAAGAAATATTTTGACCTTTTTCTAACCATTTGTACATCATTAATTTTGAAATGATAATAGCTGAGAAAATAGACGTGAAAATACCAATAATTAACGTTGTAGCAAAAGACTTGATCTCACCTTTACCGAAAACAACTAATACAATTGCAACTAACAAATGGGTTACGTTTGCATCAATAATTGCAGGTAAAGCTTTTTGAAAACCTCTTTTTAATGATTCTGCCAAATCGACACCTCTACTTTGTTCTTCTCTCACCCTTTCAAAAACAAGGATATTCGCATCGACGGCTGTACCGATTGTTAAAACGATACCTGCTATACCTGCTAAAGTTAATACAGCTCCAAAAGAAGCTAAGCAACCAAAGATTAAAACAATGTTTACACATAAAGCAATGTTTGCAGCTAAACCAGCTTTTCCATAATAGAAATACATGTATAATAATACTGCTAAGAAAGCAAATCCAAATGAAATTAAACCAGCTTTAGAATTTTGAACTCCAATTGTTGGACCTACCTTCATTTGCTCTTTAATAATACATGGTGCAGGTAAAGAACCTCCATTTAAAAGTCCAGCTAATTCTTTTGCTTCATCCATTGTGAAACTTCCAGATATTTGTGTTCTTCCTTGTGTTATTGCATTTTGAACTCTTGGTGCACTATAAACAACACTGTCCATTGTTATAGCAATACAACGACCGATATTGTCTTGCGTCATATTACCCCATTCATTAGATCCAGCAGTTGTCATTTCTAAGTCAACAGTAATCATTGAACTTGATTGTTCAAAACCTGTTGATGCAGATTTAATGTGTGATCCACCAACTTTAGCTTTTCCTGATTCAGGAATTTTTATAGCATATAATGTATAAGCCAGATCTTTTGATTTTGAAGAAATTGATTCTTGTTCTGCTGACCACATAAAAGCAAGATCAGGAGGGAATATTGCTAGAATATCTTGTCTTCTTAAAATTGCAGAAACTGCTTCTTTGTTTTCTGATTTAACATAACCAATAGAAGATTCTCCTGCACTCTGAACTAATTCACTTAATCCTTTTGTTTTACCACCGTTTAAGTTTGTTATTTCATTATTAGATTTAGAAGCTGAATTATCAACATAAGTAGTTTCATTAACTCCAGATGTTGCGTTTTTAATAACTACTGTATCTAATTTTACTTCATTATCTTGAACAATTTCTTTTTGTTTTGAAATCATTGAAGCTTGTTGCCATTGAGAAGCTATTTGAGAAACAAGGTATGTTTCATAAAATTGAAGATTTGCAGTTGATTGTAATCTTTTACCAACAGTTATTTCGTCTTGTACTCCTGGTAATTCAATGTATAATCTGTTTTTATTTGGATCTTTTTGAATGTTAGGTTGAGCAACACCAAATTGATTGATACGCTTTTCCATGATCAATTCAACACCATCCATTGAACTTGCAACTTTTTCTCTAAAGAATGAAATTACTTTTGAATTAGAAGAGTTCATATCTAATCCTTCAATCTCAGTAATATCTAATAAATGAACAAGTAAAGATTTTCCATTAATTTTTTCATTTTCTTCATTGAATAATGATATAAAATCTCCACCATCTCTTTGGTATCGTTTTGAAGCAATATTAAAAGGTTTGATAAAACGTAAATCTCTTTCATTTCTTGCGAAACTTTTAACTAAATCAGGTACTGAAATTTCCAAAGTAACACTCATTCCTCCTACTAAATCTAGTCCAAAAGCTAAACTTCTTTTTTTAACGTCCTGAAAAGTAGAACCAATAAAAACTTTAGAATCTGCTTTGTCTTTCAAGATTTGATTTAACAAAGCTCCTTTTGCAATTTCTTTTGCTTCAGGATTTGTAAAGAAATTTACTTCAGAACCATTGGGTAAAAAAGCTTGTCCGCCATTTTTCTTAGACTCTTCAATCAATTTTTCTAAAGCAATTTCTGCTTTCTTATTTGCACTTTTTTCAACTGAAGAACTGACAACAGTAAAAGATAACTGATACAAACAAACTGCTACTAATAATATGGTTAAAAACCAAAAAAATCCTTTATTACGCATTTTCGTAAAATAATTAATTTATTAAATAAGTCGCAAATATAGAATTTCAATTTAATACTATCAATAAACTTTGAAAAGGTTTTTCGAAGGTTATGAACAAAAAGATAGTTTTAATGATTGAATATTTTAAATAATTGCTTTAGTTGTGCTGATTATTAGGGTGATGACTGGTGTTTAGACTCGGTTTTAATCCATGGTTTTTATTTTGTTTTATTTTGTATTTATATTTTGTTTTATTCTTTTTTTTATCAAAAATCAAATAGTTTGATAGAATTCAATCAATTTTTCAGTGAAATTTTCCCAAGAATTTTTGTGATTTTCAGCTAAAATTTTTTTTGAAAATTTTTCTTTGTAATTAGAGCTAAAATAAAGTTGGATGGAAGAACTTATTTGTTCTGTTTTTGGTTCGTTAATAATCAAACCTGTTTGTAAATGATGTATTGTTTCTTTCAAGCCGCCAACATCAGTCGCTATTATTGGTAAAGTGAAATGATTGGAGATTGCTGTTATTCCTGATTGTGTAGCTGATTTATAAGGTAAAATACAAACGTCAGCTGCTGAGAAATAGGTGGAAACTTCATCGTCACTTATGTAGTGATTAAACAAATGAATTCGTCCTTTCGATTTTGAATTTTCGATAAGTGTTTTGTATTTATCAAATGAGCCATATATTTCGCCTGCGACTATTAATTGGAAGCTATCATCTAACTGATCCATTGCTTCAATTAATAAGTCTAAACCTTTGTAATCTCGGATAAATCCAAAAAATAAAAGGGTCTTCTTATCGGTAGAAAGGTTTAGTTTTTCTTGTGCTATTTTTTGATCTATTTTAGCTCCAAAATGGTTGTAAATTGGATGATCAATTCGAATGTATTTAGCTGATGGTTTTAAGCTTAATAAATCGCTTAAAACGGTATCTGACATGACAACGAAACCGTCTGTTTTATTTAAGAAAAATTTATTGAATGGTTTGTCAAAAAAACGCTTTTCATGAGGAATTACATTGTGTAATATGGCTATTTGTTTCGTGTTTTTATTCAATCTTCTTGCTATAATTCCCATAGATGGCCCGAAAAAAGTCATCCAATAATTAGAAATATATAACTCTGATTTTTCTTTATTTATTCTTCTAGCTGAACTAAAATAGGTGAAAGGATTAATCGAGTCTAAAATTTGATTCGACGGTATTTGATCAGCATTGTCTTTTTCGGTTACATATTGTGTTTCGCCTGGAAAAAGAAAATCAGGATATTGTCTTTTAAATGTAAAAGCTTTAACGGAATGTTTTTTTTCAAGTGAACGAAAAAGGAGTGCACTGAATTGAGATATTCCTCCTCTGAATGGGTAAAAAGCAGAAAAAATCGAAATTTTCATAAATTGAATTTATTCGAATCCATGAGAAACAATGTTGTAATAAATTTCAGATCCTTTTTTGACATTTAATGAATCAAAATTTGCTATTATTAGTTTTTTGTACATTTTTGAAACTAACCCTACATTAGTTGCATAAACTTCGTACATTCTTTCGGAATTAATTAAAGATTTAAAAGAACCTTGGTCGACTGTGATTGTAGAGTCAAAACTAATATTGTTGAAGTTCATCGGCTTGTGAATGTTTGTGTAATTATATTCAAGGACTTCATAAGTGTTAAACATATTGGGGTTCCAAGATTTATTACTGGTTGTTGCAAAAACTAGTTTTACAACTCTCTGATTTTCTTCCACTAATTCTGCTTTGAAATCATCGATAATGGAAGTCCAAACATCAGAAAGAACCCATGGTGATGTATTTGTATTTCTTTTAAAGCGTTTGAATTCTTTTGCTGTTCTACCTTGGTTGTCAATATAATCTGAACCGATATATGTTTTTAACTGGTATATTGTTGTGTCGTGAATATTAGATGCATCGTCATGGTACATTTCTTTTACATCATAAATAATATACTTCCCTGGAATTAGGCCATAATAATTGTAATGCATTTTAACAACAGTAGATTCTTTTTTACATGCGAAAAAAATAACAACCGAAATGATTGTAAGTAAAATTAAAATTCTATTTTTTATATATTGTCTCATTGTAATGAACGAAAATACAAAAAAAAAATCAATTATTCGGATTTAGGCCTTTATCTTTATATTGTTTAAGAATAGCTTCTAATTTTTTACCTTCTAATAATTCACCATGAAAATAATATTGACGATTGATTTCAACGCCATTTTCTTCTTTAACAAAACTCCATCCATGTAAAACGCCATCTTTGTATCTTTCTTGGTTCATGACTTTTCCACTGGGATAATAAATTTCACATAGTCCTGATTTTTTATTGTTAACGTAGTTTGCTTTTGTTTTTAGAACTCCTGTTTCAAAATATTCAATTTTAGCCCCATTTATCATTCCCTTCGAATAGTTGATGTAAGAAGCCATTACCAAAGTTTTATTATCAGATAAAGCAGGCGGATAATAAACTATTCTTGGTCCATCAAACTTATCGTCTTTAAAAGATTCTGACATTGTAATCGTTCCACTAGGAGTGAAACTGACCCAAATACTGTCTTTTTTCATGTTTTGATAAATTCCTTTTGAAAGAACAGTACCTGTTTCATGATAAAAAGTGGCAGAGGATCTTGGAGTTGTAGAGGAATGAATTATTATTGCTTGAATTTTTTTACTTGGATAATAATAAGTAAATGTTCCAATTGGTTTCCCATCTTTAAATTGACCTTTATAAATCAATGCTTTTGACTTTGGATCAGTTTTTTGCCAAACACCTTGTTTCAAACCTTTAACGTCTGTGATGTTTTGAGAATGAATTATACTTGTAGTTAATAATAGGGTTAAAAAGAAAAGTTTATTCATACTAACATTTTTTTAGATAATTCAATTAAACTGTTGCATGTATAGTCTGCTTCAATTTTAATTGGTTCAATCGTTTTTATTCTAACAGTTTTCATACCAAGATTTTTTCCGAATTGAATATCTGAATCTGTGTCACCTACCATAATTGATTTAGAGAAATCAATTTCTGGAAATTCTTCTTTTGCTTTTAGGCCTAATTTTGGACCTGGTTTTCTAGAAGAATTAAGATCAGATTTCAATTCAGGAGCGAAGTAACATTTGCTAATTTTACCTCCCTTTTTTTCAATCTCTTCACACATATAAGTATGAATTTCTAAAAGGTTACATTCTGACATGATTCCTTTTCCAATTCCTTGTTGATTCGTAATAACAAATATATTTGAAAAAGAAGTAGTAAAAGAGACGATAGAATCGACCACTCCTTCAAGAAATTTAAATTCATCAATTGATTGAACATAACCACCCATAATCCGATGATTTATTACACCATCTCGATCTAAAAAAAGTGTCCATGAAGAATCTATTTCCCAATCAATCATAGAAAATTAGATTGTTTTTTCAATTAAATAATGATTTCTGTTAGATGAATTTCGTCCTACTAATTCGGCTAAAAATCCTGTAAGAAAAAATTGAGAGCCTAAAATCATAGCAACAAGAGAAATGTAAAACTCTGGTCTTTCTGTAATTAAGCGTGAAGTTGTGTCAATGAAAAGTTTGTCTATACCTAAATAAAAAGCAAAAGCGAAGCCTATAATGAATAAGAAAGTTCCAATTGCTCCAAAAAAGTGCATTGGTTTTTTTCCGAATTTCCCCATGAATACAACTGAGAGTAGGTCAAGTGGTCCATTTAAGAAGCGATTCATTCCAAATTTAGTTGTTCCAAATTTTCTCGATTGATGTTGGACAACTTTCTCTCCGATTTTTGTGAATCCTGAATATTTTGCTAGTGGCGGAATGTATCTATGCATATCGCCATAAATCTCTATACTTTTCACGACTTCAATTTTATACGCCTTTAAGCCACAATTAAAATCATGTAATTGAATCCCCGTTAATTTTCGAGCAGCCCAATTGTAAATTTTTGTTGGAATTGTTTTAGTAATTGGGTCGTATCTTTTTTTCTTCCATCCTGAAACAATATCAAAATCATCTTCAGTAATCATTCTGTATAGTTCAGGAATTTCATCTGGGGAGTCTTGTAGATCAGCATCCATTGTAATGACAACATTACCGCTAGCTAATTCAAAACCTTTTTGAAGAGCAGCTGATTTCCCGTAATTACGTTGAAATTTAATTCCTTTTATTTCTTTGAATTGATTTTTTAATTCTTCAATTACTTTCCAAGAACCATCTTTACTTCCATCGTCAATAAAAACAATTTCATAGGAAAGATTGTTTTCATCCATTACTTTTTTTATCCATGCTTGTAATTCTGGAAGTGATTCAACTTCATTAAATAAAGGGATAACGAGAGATATGTCAGTATTTATTTCCACAAAAAATTATATTGGTTTACAAATATACTCATTCAAAATTCTAAGTCTACAATTATATGAAAAAACACGTTTTTCTATTTGAATTACCTTTGAAAATAAATAAGGTTGTCTTCTTTTTAGTTTTTTATTTTAAAGGTAAAAAATAGCCGCTAAAATAAAAATGAGTATAATGACAAGATATTGCCAAATGTCAGGAAAATATTTTATTATTTGTTCTTTTAATTTCATTTAACAAACCTACTATTTTTTTTTATTTTTTCAATGTTTTTTGGTTTAAAATAGTACTTCAATTGAGATTAAATAAATGTTTTATTTTGATTATAATTTTAAATGTGTTTTTAATATCTAAAATGCTCCTTTGTGGTTTTATATAGTATCCCATTTAAAATACATCGGTGTTTAATTTGGTTGTTTTCTTCGCTGGTATGATGTCTTTCGTTTATAGCTTATTTTATATAAATTGTATAAAATAAATCATTTAACTAAGTAGATTTACTTATTAGTAAAAGGTGATTTCATATAGGTTTTACTAATGTTTTTGAGCTTTTTTTCGGGATGATAAATGAAAGTCAGAAAATATACATTTAAAATGATGTTTTGAATATTGTTATGGTAAATAAAGCATTAGTATGTTTATATTTGTACTCGTATTATAATTTTGTATTAAAATCAATAAAATGAAACTTAGAATTAAAAAGAATATAGTTTTAAATATTTCGGTTTTATGTATTTCATTTTTTAGTAATTCTCAAGAAGTAATTACAGTTTCAGGTGGAGATATTTCGGGTTTAGGAGGTACTGCAAATTATTCTGTTGGAGAAGTTTTTTACACAACAAATTTCGGCACATCGGGTTCGGTTACTCAAGGCGTCCAAATAGCATACGAAATTACAGTAGCGTCAATTGAAGATGTAAAAGGAATCACTCTTGATATTTCTACTTTTCCTAATCCAGTTGTTGATTTTTTACGCTTAAAAATTGAAAATAATATTACTGATCATTTATCTTATCAATTATTTGATGAACATGGAAGAATATTGGATTCAAAAAATATCGAAAGTTCAGAAATGATTATAGGCATGACTAATTATATTCGAGCAACCTATTTTTTAAAAATTACGAATGAAAGTGGTTTAGAAATCAAAAGCTTCAAAATAATTAAAAATTAATAAAAAAACTTGAAAATATTTTTAAAAAGATTTTAAATAAAAAGATGAATAATAAAAAACAAATTACATTATCAGGATTAGTTTTACTATTAAGCTTAATACTACCCAAATTGACTTCTGCTCAGGCTCCTCAAAAAATGAGTTATCAAGCGGTTATTAGAAATTCATCAAACACTTTAATTGTTTCTTCTCCAATTGGGATGAAAGTTTCTGTGGTACAGGGAACTTCTGCAGGGACGGTTGCATTTTCAGAAACACATACTGCGACAACAAATGTTAACGGTTTGGTTAGTTTAGAGATCGGTACAGGGACAGCAACTTTTGGTACTTTTTCAGGAATCGATTGGGCAAATGGACCTTATTTCATTAAAACAGAAATTGATCCTACTGGCGGGATTAACTATACAATTTCAGGGACAACTGAATTAATGAGTGTTCCTTATGCGATGTATGCTTTGAATAGTCCTTCAGGTAAAAATTCAGTTTTGAAAACTACTTTAGAATTAGCAGGACCTAACTGTACTTCAGGTGGTTCAAAAATTGAAGGAGGATTGGATGTAAATGGAAATGGTATTCTAGATAATTCTGAGATAGATCCAGCTTTAACAAGATATGTTTGTAACGGTAACGAAAATACAAACGGTTTAGTGTTAGGAGATATGAATGGAATTTTAGCTCCTTATTATTTAAATTCATCAGCTGCGATTGATTTGCCTTTGAAAGAAAATATAATCAATAAAAGTACAGATGGAACTTTAGGTGCTAATTCAGATGTAAATTATCCAAGTGAAAAAGCGGTTAAAACTTATGTTGATGGGGCAAATTTATCTCAATCAACAGCTTTGACAGCTGAAATATCTCGCGCAACTGCTGCAGAAAATGCTTTAAATTCTTCAATTTTAAATGAGCAATTGATTCGTACCAATGCTGACGCTATTTTAACATCAGATTTACAATCAGAAATTTCAAATAGAGTCAGTTCTGATATTAATTTAACAAATTCTATTTCTACTGAGACTACAAATAGAATAAATGGAGATGTAAATTTGAGTTCAAATTTAAATACTGAAGTACTTAGAGCGACTGCTGCAGAGTTAACAAAAGAAAATCTTTCTAATAAAAGTATAGATGGGACTTTTACCTCAAATTCAGATATAAATTATCCAAGTGTGAGAGCTGCTAAAACGTATGTAGATGCTTCATATAATTTAAATAATTCAAATTTAAACGCTGAAATTTCAAGAGCAACTGCTGCAGAAGGAGTTTTAACAACAAACTTAGCAACAGAAACAACAAATAGAATTGCTGGTGATGCTGCATCTTCATCTTCAATTACTGCAGAGGTAACAAGAGCAACTGCTGCAGAAGGAGTTTTAACCACTGACTTAGCAACAGAAACAACAAATAGAATTGCTGGTGATGCTACAACTACATCTTCAATTACGGCAGAGGTAACAAGAGCAACTAATGCAGAAGGAGTTTTAACAACTGACTTAGCAACAGAAACAACAAATAGAATTGCTGGTGATGCTGCATCTTCATCTTCAATTACTGCAGAGGTAACAAGAGCAACT
>CANJKA010000142.1 GCA_947474675.1 Flavobacteriales bacterium | reverse complement strand
GTTGGACCTAAAACACGGGGTAAAGTCGCTAATACCATTAACGGTTTTTTGACTGCCACAGCTTTTTCTGTTGAACCGTACGCTTCCTCATTTCGAGCTACTACCATTACTCGTACTGATCCAATGTAATTTGGAATTTCAACTTTATGCGTTTTTGATTGGCCTGGTTCTAGATGAAATGTTCCAACAAATTTCACCATTGGTTTGAATCGATTGGCTTTGTTTCCTTTTCCTAAATTTAAATCACCATCTCCCCCAATACTCAAAAGTTTGTCCATTTTTCCAGCATATGCTCCAATAACATCATCGTACATATCCCAAGTTTGTACTCCCAATGCTTCTTTTGCATAAAATGTATTCCATGGTTGCGGCGTTTGAAAGCGTGTTAAATCCAATAAACCTTCATCGACAATTGCTAAGGTATATGTCATTCCTTTTCCGTTTTGTTCATTTACTTGAATAGTTGCTGTCGATTCTGGACGAATTTGATCATTCATTGTGATAACTGGAGCGATATGCGTTGCTGGATCGTCGACAACAACAGGAATTAATCCATACATTCGAATCGGTAAATCGTTTTTTGTATTCGAATGAGGCTGAATCAACGTCACATGGATATATGCATTTGGAGACATGTCTTTTGTTGCAATAAATTCATGAACTGTTTCTCCCTTTTGAGTTGAAATCCAGTATTTTTTGATCACTTTTGAACGCGTTTCTACACTGATCAATGCTTTACCATTTGCTGGAGTTGGAATCATCACTTTAATTTTTTGACCCGTTGTGTATTTCTCTTTATCGCTAGAAATATTCAACATATTGGCGTTTTCATTGTTCGAAGAAGTACCTCGACTTAAATTCGGCCAATCAACCGTCACAATTTTTCCAGTTTGATGATTCCCTTCCACATCTGTAACTGTTATTAAGAACCTGCCATAGTCAGGATAATTCAACTTGAAAGGGAAGATAGCTTTGCCTTCGTTTGCCGAAACTATCGTGTCTTGGACAGTTATTGTAACGTTTCTAGACATAAATCCAGATAAATCTTCTTCGTCTTGTTGATACCACCATCTCCATTCTAAGCGGTAAACTTTCACTTGTAGTTTACTCACTTTTTTTAACTTTCCGTCTTCCGAAAGAGCAACAATGTCCATTTTATAGTTTTTCCCAGTGATGAGTGTATTGTCTTCGTTTTTATTTTTAGGAACTTGAATTCCAACATATGTTTTGAAAGGTGAATACGCTTTACTGCATCTATCAATACTGAAATCTCCGCCTTCTTCAAAAACTTTGGTTGTATATGTCGCTTTTAACATTCCAGGCGCATCTTTTCCAACATTCAATTTTGTTTTGATTTTCGCTTCTCCCGCTTCATTTAATTTTCCATCGAAAATCGTTTCTTCATTCGTATTAAAGTTTCTCATCGGTGAATCGAATTCATAATTGGCATAATTTTCAAATACCGTTTTTGTCATTTTTAGCGAAACATCGACGGTTGCGTTTAAATTTTTAGCAATCGCCCCGTGAAGCCATTTTACTTTCATCGAAGCAAAGGTGTCCGATATTTTAGATTTATCGATGTCTAAATAAATTTTTAAACGATTGGGTTTTACCGTTTCTATTTTAATGTTTTTAGTATATTTTCTATTTCCAACCGAAACAATTGCAGTATAATTTCCAGTTGGTGCCTCACTGTTTACCATCGTTCTGAAATCATAGATTCCATCTACATTTTTTGTCTTTGTCATTTGTTGAACCGTTTGACCATTTGGATCAATTAATTCAAATTTAACAGGGTGATTTGCAGGCAATAAATGGTCCTTGTTCTCTAAGATGAAATTCAAATACAAAGAATCACCTGGACGCCAAACACCTCTTTCCCCATAGATATAACCTTTGACACCTTTTTGAATTTGTTCCCCATCAATATCGAATTTACTAAGTGAATTGGCATATCCATCGGCTAATTTCAAATATCCTCTTTGCTTGCCATATTTTGCAACCATCAAGAACGGTTTTTCTTTCAGTTGAATATCCAACATTCCAAATGCATCTGTTTTACCTGATGCGATAATTTGCTTCGTGTAATCAAAATATTGAATTTCAGCATTTGGAATAGGTTCTGTCGTCAACATATTGCTTAAAAACGCATGTGACATTTTACTTTCATCCAATTTGTAAATCATACCGATATCAGAAGCTAAAATATTTCTACTTTCTGCTTTTCCTCTGTAATAATCCTCGTTACATGGAGATTCACTGTCTGAATAATCACCCCAAGAATCGTAGCCATCGTCAAATCCGTAACTGTCCCATAATCTTTCAGACCAATTTGGATCTTCCTCTTCGTATTCTTCATCGTCCTGATCTTCTTCTTCAGGCGTACTCGCTTCACAATCACAAATTGCATCTTCTTTTTCAAATTTGATAGAAACACGGTAAATTGCTCCTGGATCTGGGTGAATTAATTTTCCTAAATCAATAACATGACTGTTCCATTGTTTTAAATTCATGGTTTTATCATAATTCAAAAGAATTTTCTTAGTGGCTATCACTTTTCCATATCTTGTTAAACCATCATCTCCATTTAGATTATTTACCTGTAAAAAGTGATGAATATTATTTTCAAATATTTTAATAATTCGGACATCAACAGACTTTAAACTTACTGCTTCAAAGGGAAAAATTAATCCACTTGAATTTGGCAAAATAGATCCATTTCCATTGATTCGAATGTCCGGTTTAGGTTCAAGAAATGATAAGGTCGTTACATATTCAGTTAAAATATTATATCCTTTGAAGTTTTTTATTCCGTTTGAAATAACCAATTTTTTATCACCAATTGTTCTGTTAGCTAAAAACACAGTTACCGTATTGTAATCTACTCGAAAAGTTAAATCCTCAACCCCTTGAAGCGTAATAATTCCTTTCAAATTTTGATTCATATTGATTGGTTCACTAAACTCAATTTGAATCGATTGATCTTGGTTGTCAAAAACTTTAGCTGATTGAACTGTGAAATCTCCCAAAGCGCTAATTTTCACTTCTTTTTTACCACGACTCATGGAATTAATAGATTCCCCATTCCAAGTCAATTGTACTTTTCCTTCAGTGATTTTACGTTCAATACTATCAATCCTAAAATAAAATTCATTGGGATTGTAATTTGGTGCTATTTTCACCGATAAATCCTTTCCGTTTTGTGTTGCTTTTAAGACTTCTTTTATGTCATTTGTATCCGCAAAATCAGTTGTTTTTATCAATCCTGAAACATATTGCCATTCAATGTTATAATCGTCATAACTGTTCGTATTTATTCCTTCTACTGTAATTTTTTGTTGATACGATGAGAATTGAAAAGGGAATGTTTCTAAATCACTTTCAACTGTTGCTACTTTTTCAAGATCAAATTCAGCGTTATAAAATTGATTGGCAGGAAGCGGTTCGTCTGGAATAAATTCAATTGTTCTGCTATCAATCCAAATCGCGTGACCTTTTATTTCTGGTTCAAATGAAAATATATCTTCCAACAAAGTAGAATCTGGAATGGTATTTTCTGAGATCAAAGAAGTATCTCCCACAAAATTGACCAATTCAATTTGAATCGTTGAATTTCTACTGATCATTCCAGAAGTATAACCAGAAATGTGTTTCGCAAAGGCCAAGTTTTGTTTTAATATTGAATGATTTGACCCACATGAGTTGATTATGAATCCAAAGAATCCGATGATTAAAATTGCTGCAATAATTTTGAACGTTTTCATAAGTATATTATTTATAAGATCAAATTTGAATGTTTTGAATTAATTTGAAGGTGTCGTTTTAGGAAGCGATTGAGGTGAATTATTATGCGTTGTATTTTAGGGATTATTTGTATTATTGATTTGTGATTTTTCATGTAGAGACGCGATTAATCGCGTCTCTACATGAAAAAAACGCGAATGTTTATGAAAATCATCTGATTCGTTTCAAATTAACAATCATCGTATCTTCTTCCGCTTCATCTGTTTTATAAATAACCTGAATTTTATTTTTCTTTATCTTTTTTACAAGTCCTTCAAATTCAAGTAATTTTTCTTCAACTTGTTTATTTATTTCGACATCAGACGAATTAATGATTTTATCTTGAAGCCCAAAAAATCCATATTGATTAAATGTTTCAGGTAGATCTGGAATTTGCCAATCCCAAATATTAAAAGAATAAAGTTCTTTCCATTCATTATTTTTGTATGTCGCAATGTGCCAAGTATTACAATTTGACCAATCTGCCCAATTGATGACGTATGAAATTTCATCCGTTCCATCTCCGTTTAAATCTCCTTCATTCTTTAAATAAGAAAGTCCTAATAATTGACCAGAATTAGCCACTTGAAAAGAATTGATTTTATTGTTGTCGCATGCTAAAAAGGAATACGGACTTTTCTTAACTGTCAGCTCAACCAGTTGATCGTAATTTGTTAAACTGTCGTAAAATTTATGCGTTTCCTTGTTATTGATAGAGCTGAAGAAATGCTCTGTCAATTTTTCTTTTTTACCATCACCATTAAAATCTCCATTAATAATAAAACGATATCCTAAAACAGGAATTAAGTTTTTTGGGATATTTTCATCCACTGAGATTACAGAGTCAATGGGTGGAACTGAATTACTTATTTGAGATTTTAATTTAGGGTTTTCCTTTTTCGCTTTCTTTTTCGCATTTTCGCACGAAAGAAACATTAAAGTAGGCAATAAAATAATGAATAGATATTTCATATACTTTGAATTTAATTATAGGACAAATTTGAAGGTTCTTAAACAATAAATTTGAGTCATTTTATGATGCGACTGAGATGAATTATTATGCGTCGTTGAATTGGAATTATTTGAAAAAAGAAATGTAATTTATATTTCATTTTTGGTTTTTAATTTCAACTTTTTAACTATCTTTAATAGATATAATAATATTAATGGACAATATAAATTCATCACAAAAATTTCTTTTTTACACAAATAATGTAGGGAAACAAAACATACAAATTTATCTTCAAGATGAAACAGTTTGGATTACTCAAAAAGGAATGTCAGAGGTTTTTGATGTAGGTATTCCTGCTATTAGTAAGCATTTGACAAACATCTACGAAAGTGGCGAACTAACCCACGATTCAACTGTTTCCAAAATGGAAATAGTTCAAAAGGAAGGATCAAGAAATATTAATAGAATTGTCGAAACGTACAATTTAGATGCGATTATTTCTGTAGGATATCGAGTAAACTCTCAAAAAGCTACACAATTTAGAATTTGGGCGACATCAATTTTGAAAGAATATCTGATTAAAGGTTTCTCAATGGATGATGAACGTTTAAAACAAGGAAAAATATTATTTGATAAGGATTATTTTGAAGAATTACTGGAACGCATCAAGGAAATTCGTGCATCTGAAAGACGTTTCTATCAAAAAATAACAGATATTTACGCTCAATGCAGTGTTGACTATAATCCAAAATCTCCCACTACACAACAGTTTTTCGCAACTGTACAAAATAAATTAGAATATGCGATCACACATTTGACAGCTCCTGAAATTATTAAAAAAAGGGCAAATTCAACAGAAAAAAATATGGGATTGACTGCCTTTAAGAATCAAAAAATAGGAGGTAAAATTTTAAAAACAGATGTGAGCGTTGCCAAAAACTATTTGAATCACGATGAAATTTCAGAATTAAATACAATTGTATCCATGTATCTTGATTATGCTGAATTACAAGCAAAAAGAAATAAATTAATCACAATGAGAGAATGGGCAGATAAGCTAGATACTTTTCTACAATTTCATGAATATGATATTCTGAATGGGGCAGGAAAGTTGAGAGCAGATATAGCTAAACAATTTGCTGAATCAGAATACGATAAATTTAGAGTAATACAAGACCTCGAATATAAGTCTGACTTTGATAATGTTATCGAAAAAGTTAACTCGTTAAATACAAGCAATGTATCAATAAAGGACATAATAAATAAGGAATTTGATAAAAATAATAAATAACAAGTTTTTTTCATATAGAGACGCGATTAATCGCGTCTCTATATGAAAAAATCGCGTTGCCACATAAAATTCATTTCCTCTTCCCAATCACTTCAAATTCAACCTTGGATGTAATTCCATTTTCATCGACCAACATTAATTTATGTTTCCCAATCGAAGGATTTAATGCTAACTGATGAATTTCCATTGTTTCTCCAATATATTCTTCATCTAAATGCCAATAGATTTTTAGGGTATTATTTCGATGAGTTGCTTCAAAAATGGTTTTGCCAATTGTTCCATCTAATTGAATCGGAATATAGATTTTTGATTTCGATTTAGGATAAATAATCCCAATCGCTCTTTCTGAAATTTTCGACAAACATTCGGGTTTAAATTCTGGCAAAATCGGGTGATTTGGATGCGATGTTTTATAATATTTCTCAACAATGGAAGGCAATACGAACCATGTTTTATGCACCATAATATCTACACTTTCACAATCACTGTCCACACGTAATAATCCAGTTTTGTTTAAGTGAATGGTTTGATGATAAGGACAAGCCGTAGATGATAAACACGTTTTTGGAATCCATTTCATATCAATTGTTGGACATAAATGAGAAGCTCTATGCCCACTTTCGTGACATAAACGCGTATAATTCATCTCTTTAAAAGGTTGGACAAACCATTTCTGTGATTTTGGGAGATTTTTAACAATAGAAAAAAGTAAAGGAGCAGCAGCATTAACACCTGTCAAACCTGGTCGGCCTTCTCCGTCAGCATTTCCAATCCAAACTGAAACGACATAATCTGGAGTTATTCCAATTGCCCAAGCATCTCTGAATCCGAAACTTGTTCCTGTTTTCCATGCTATTTTTTGTTCAGAACTGAAGACTTTCCAATTGTTATCTTCATCTGGTCGGTTGACTTCTGTCATGGCTTCGAAGGTTGAATAAATACATCCTTTATTGGTTTTTAAAGGTGCTACTGTTTTTTCAGCAATTTCTTTAGGAACAACAATTTGAAAAGGCAGTGAATGTCCAAATTCTAATTCTTGCGCCATTTGAGTATAGACTTTTGTGAGATCAAATAAAGTGGCTTCTGCTCCTCCTAAAATTAAGGAAAGTCCGTAATGACTTGCTGGATGATTCAGCGTTGTCAATCCATAATTTTTTAATTCTCCATGAAATTTTGAGAGGCCGTATTTGTTGAGCATATGCACCATCGGAATATTTAAACTTCTAGAAAGAGCCATATTCGCAGGTAAACCACCTTCAAAATTTCCAGTGAAATTCTTGGGTGAAAATCCTCCAAATTGAGAAGGAATATCTTGTAAAAGCATTGTTGGCGTAATCAATCCATCTTCTAACGCTTTCGCATAAAGGATAGGTTTTAAAATACTTCCTGTACTACGAGGCGCTTTGATACAATTCACATCGTTGGCATTGTCTAAATTATCGGAAGTCGTGTTTCCAACATAGGCAAGTATTTCTCCCGTTTTTACAGAAGTGATCATAACAGCACCGTTATAAATCATGTTATCTTGCATCAACAAACTGTGGTTCTGTAAAATTTGAATTGCTTTTTCTTGCATTTTTTTATGAAGCGTTGAAGTCACGGTTTTTCCTCGAAATCCTTCTTTCATCAATTGAGAAAGTAAATGCGGAGCTAATCGTGGTAAAGGCAATGGTTTATTAGGTAATGGTTCTGAAATCGCAAGAAAAAAGGAAGTTTTAGAAAGGATATTTTTATCGTACAATCGTTTTAATAAGCGATTACGCTTGTTCATCAAGGCAGTATGATTCTTACCCGGATAAATCAACCCTGGAGCATTGGGCAATACCGCTAAAGTAGCTGATTCTGACCAACTCAATTTATCTGAACTTCTGCCAAAAAATCGCCAAGAAGCAGCTTCTAATCCAACCACATTGTTTCCAAAAGGAGCGTGAGAAGCATACATCGAAAGAATTTCTTCCTTACTAAACCTAATTTCCATACGAGTAGCCAAGAGCATTTCAAGCACTTTTTCTCCGTAAGTTCTTTCTGGATTTTTACGCATTATTCGTGCTAATTGCATGGTAATCGTACTTCCGCCACTGACCACTTTTTTATTCTTAAAATTTTGCACGAGGGCTCTTCCTACTCCTTTAAGACTAATTCCAATATGCGTGCGAAAATTAATATCTTCAAATTCTACAATACACGTTTCAAACTTTTTAGGTATGGAATCACTGTCGGAAAAGCGCCATTGTCCATCGTCTGCTATTTTTGCTCCTAATAAATTTTGATTATTGTCTAGTAAAACGGTAGAAGTTGGATCGTTGAACAAATTTTCTGGTAAACATTGAATGTACCAAATCAGAAATAGAAGGAAGGAGAATTTGAAAAACACTTTTTTGTGTTTTTTGTAGGTTGTTTTGAAATATAGAAATATTGAATTCATCGTATCTTGCTTTAAAATTAATTAATCTAAGAATTCTATTTTTCTACAAACTGGTTATATTCATCAGAATAATGATAATGTTTAGTTGTGGATTTACCTTTTGATATTGATATCAAATCAATATCAAAATAATCTTTTCCTTTTTCTATTGTTCTCAATTCTGTTTTGACTTCTTCTCTGTCTTTTTCAGGAATCCCCGCATCAATATTTGAAGAATAATAGGTATTGGAGAAAATACAAGAAAGTACATTATTTGGAAATCCTCCTATTTGAAATTGTTCAATTGAATACAAGTTTTCATAACCTTCTAGATAACCACCATTTCCTCCGACACCTTGTAAAAGGGAAAGGCAAGTCCAATTATTTCCAATTTTCTTTAAACTGATTTTACCGGCACTTTCACGACCAGTTTTGTAGACTCCAAAATATCCTAATGTTGTAAAAATTTTCTCGAATTTATAAAGTTCCCATTGCATGCTATTTGTTTGTGAAAATAAAGCAATTCCTAATGGAACTCCACAAAAATGGCAATCACCAATTTCTACTTTTGTGCTATCATCAAAAGTACCTTTTCGGTAATTGAAATTTGTTATTATTACACATGCACATTTTCTATTACTTCCATCAGTAAAATACATTATAGTATCAATATTAGAGTGACATTTACCATCATATGAAACTGGAAAAGTCATTCTTTCGTAATAATTTGGTTTCCAGATTGCTGTTTCATTTGAATCCATGATAGGACTGTCAAAAAGCTTATTTAATACATCTTGAGAATTCAAATTATTGAAAATTTCTTCATTCTCATTAGAAATGACTGTTGTGTCTTTTTGTTTAAGTGGGGGATTTACTTGAGAAGTATCCTTTTTGGGAATAGTGCAAGAAGATAATAGTAATTTTGCGAATATGATTATCAATAATTGTCTCATTATATTGTTTATTAGTTTCAATCAAATGTAAATAGAGCAAAATGAAAAAAAGATGTTGTTTTATTATTCGTAGTGTTATTATAAGAAAGCGTTTTTTATCTTTGATTAATTAAAATTGATATCCTTGAAAAAATTAAAATTTAGCTTCTATTTCTTTTTGTTGTTTCTACCGTTTTACAATTGGTCACAATTGTATAATTTTAGAAATTACACGGTTAAAGATGGAGTGGCTCAATCCCAAGTTTATTCATTACTTCAAGATTCAAGAGGATATATTTGGATGGGAACCAGAGGTGGAGGAACAACTCGATACGATGGTGTCAATTTCAAAACATTTTCTGTCCGCGATGGATTATCTAACAACAATATTTTCCAAATAATTGAAGACAAACGGAAGAATTTATGGTTTGCCACAGGTGATGGAATTTCCTTCTACAACGGGAAAGTTTTTAAAAATTATTCTCCTTGCTCTTTCCGTTTTCAAGTAGCGATTCATGGAATTGTTATTGATAAAAAAGAAAGGAAATGGTTGGCAACAAGTAGTGGCGTTTATCTTTTTGAAAACAATCATTTCAAAGATATTTCGACCTTGTTAAAGACAAAACAGACGGTTATCAATACCATTGTTCTAGATCAAAAAGGAACAATATGGTTTGGAACTGAAAAAGGATTGTTTCAAATTACTGAGAAAAATGGACAGTTTCATCTAAAGGATTATTCCAAGATTTCTCGTTACATGAAAAATTCCGTGACTTCCATCAAGGAAGATAAAAATGGGTATTTATGGATTGGTACCTATGGAGATGGAGCTTATGTTTACAATAAAAAATCCTTCGAACGATTTGATTCCAATCAAGAACTTTTCAAGCAAACAATTTTAGATATTTACATTGATCATCAAGGAAATGTGTTAATTGGGACGTTAACCAATGGAATCGCTCAATACAATTTTGGTTCTAAATCATTTTCATGGCTCACTGAAAATGAAGGTCT
>CANJKA010000141.1 GCA_947474675.1 Flavobacteriales bacterium | reverse complement strand
TTATTAAGTTTTATTTTGTAGACAATTTATCTTAATGTGTTTAAATAAAAACAACGATTTAGAGAAAATATCTATATAATAAGCAACCTTTTATTTCTAATTACGTTTATTAATCATACTATGTTCTAATTACTATGATTAATAACTATTTTACACGTCTATATACTAGATATTTATTGATATTTATCTCAATAAACTTATCCTATCAATCAAATTCTCAGTTAATAATTGCGAATCAGGGAGCGCCAGCTGCTACAATCTTATCCGGTTTTATTGGTACAGGATTAACAATTACAAACCCAGTAATAACATGTCCGACAGTATCTTATGGAACATTCAGTGGTGGTACAGGTATTGGTGTTACAAATGGGATTGTTTTAACAAATGGGACAGCGAGTCAATTATCTAATCCTGAATCTTTTACAATGAACACTCCAACTTCAGCTGCGACTTGTAGCGATCCACAATTAATTGCTCTTGATCCTGCAGCGATTCATGATTGTTGCATATTAGAATTTGATGTAGTGCCTTCATGCAATCAATTAACAGTTCGCTTTGTTTTTGGTTCAGAAGAATATCCAGACTGGGTTGGCTCGTCATTTAATGATGCATTTGGTTTTTTTGTAACAGGTCCAAATCCTGCTGGAGGAAATTATACGAATAAAAATATTGCAATTGTTACAGGAACAACTATTTGTAGTATTAATAACGTTAATAGTGGTGCAAATGCTGCATTTTATGTTGATAATACAGGCGGAATGATCTTACCATTTGGAGGTTATACAACAGCAATTACGTCAAATTTAACAGTAACTCCTTGTCAATCTTATCATTTTAAAATGGCAATAGCTGATGCAGGTGATGAGGCTTTAGATTCAGGGGTTTTAATAGATTTTTTATCCTGTGCAAATACTATTTCAGCATCAACAACAGCTACAGCAGCTTCTTGTGGCCAAAATAATGGAACTGCAACTTGTGTTGCATTAAATGGAATGGGAACTTTATCATACACATGGTCACCAGCACCAGGTGGAGGTCAAGGCACGCCAAATGCAACAGGTTTAGTTGGAGGTACGGCTTACACATGCACTGTAGATGATATTTATGCATGCATTTTACCTGTTACATCAACAGTTACAGTTCCTGGAGCTGCAAGTGGACCAACTGTAACAAATACACCTCTAGTTCAAACAGTTTGTTCAGGAAACACATCAACAAGCGTTGTTTTGACTGGAAGTATAGCAGGTACAACATTTTCGTGGACAGCAACACCAACATTAGGAATAACAGGTTTTACAACAAGTGGAACAAGTACAATTCCTGTTCAAACATTATTAAATTCAGGAACAACTGCAGGAACCGTAACCTACGTTATAACACCGACAGCAGCTGGTTGTCCAGGAACTCCTGTTAATTATGTTATTACTGTTAATCCACAAGTAACTCCAACTTTTACAGCTTTGGGAACATTATGCCAAAATGCGAGTGCACCAACTTTAGTATTGACTTCAACAAATACGACTCCAATTTCTGGAACTTGGTCACCTTCAACAGTTAGTACAGCAACTTTAGGAACAACAACCTATACGTTTACTCCTGCTATTGGTCAATGTGCTATACCAACTACATTAAATGTTATAATAAGTACACCGGTTACACCTACATTTGCAGCAATAGCAAACGTTTGTCAAAATGATTTAGCTCCAACATTACCTGTAATTTCAACGAATACTATTCCTGGATCCTGGGCACCTGCAGTTAGTACCGCAACGGTAGGGACTGCAACGTATACTTTTACACCTACACCTGGACAATGTGCTGTTAATACAACGATTAATGTAACTGTTGGTCAATTAATTACACCAACTTTCAATGCAGTAGCAAATGTTTGTCAAGGTTCTTTAGCAGTTCAGTTGCCTGCAAGTTCAACAAATACTCCAGCTATAACAGGAGCATGGTCACCATTGGTTAGTACAGCAAGCTTAGGTTCAACAACATATACGTTTACTCCTGATGCAGGTCAATGTGCATCTAATACAACGTTATCAAGTATAGTAGATCCATCAATCATTCCAACTTTTCCTGCAATAGCTACTGTTTGTTTAAATAATCCAGCACCTACATTATTGGGAACATCAACAAATGGGATAACAGGAGCATGGTTACCTGTAGTATCAACAGCAACTGCTGGAACAACAACCTATACTTTTACACCTGTAGCAGGACAATGTGCTTCTAATACAACGTTAGACATAACAGTTTCAACATTAATAACACCATTATTTACACCAATAAATCCTATTTGTGTAGGATCAACGGTACCAGTTTTACAATTAACTTCTAATAATATCCCTCCAATTACAGGGACATGGTCGCCAGCAGTAGATATTTCAACTGCTGGAACAACAACTTATTCGTTTACATCAAACAATGGTCAATGTGCGAGTAATTCTACATTAAACATTGTTGTAAACCCATTACCTATTTTAGTAGTAAATAATCCTGCAAGTATTTGTGCTCCAGCAATAGTAGATTTAACTTCAACTTCAATTACACTAGGAAGTTCAGGCGGAACAATTTCATATTGCACAAGTTCAACAGGTTTAACCCCCTTACCAAACCCATCAAATATATCAATAACAGGAACCTATTTTATAATCAATGAAACAAATTTAGGATGTAAAGTAATCTTACCTGTTGTCGTTGAAATCTATGCAAAACCGATCGCAAAATTCGCTCCTGAACCCTCAATATTGAATACCTATAACTTATCAAGTACGATGAATAACAATTCAATAAATGGAGTAAGTTATGAATGGTTTTTTATGGATGGGACAACTTCAACATTGGATAATCCGACTCACATTTTTCCTGATAGTACGTATGGAGATCAAACTATTTTATTAATTACGACTTCTATAAATGGATGTAAAGACACAACAATAAAAGCAATTACTATTGAAGAAGAATTGATTATTTATATACCAAATACATTTACACCAGACAACGATAATTTTAATCCAACATTCCAACCAGTTTTCACTTCAGGATATGACCCACAAGATTATACACTATTAATATTTGATAGATGGGGTGAAATTGTCTTTGAATCACATGATACTTCAATCGGATGGAACGGAAAATTTGGAGATAGCAATAAAGTTCAAGATGGGGTTTATACCTGGAAAATAGAGTTTAAACTATCAAAAAAGGATGAACATCGAATGTTAGTCGGAATGGTAAATCTATTAAGATAAAAAATAAAAAGAAATTTTATATTTTTTTTGTAAAACATTACAATATCTATATAAATTTGTCGTTATTTGTAAAAATAATGATTGAATAAAGAACGATTTAACTTTAAAATTCGAACAGTTATTATTGACATTTCAAAAGATTATATACATTATTTAGGTTCTCCAACATTTTTATTATTATCAAACTAAACAACAAAAAAACAACAAAAGTGAAAGACTAAAATACTACTACTAATGCGATTTATTAATTCTAAATTAGAAAATTATGGGCACATTAGGGATTTTAGGGGTTTTAACAATGTTAGCTATAGGGATAACATTTTTTGGAATGATGTACCACAACGAAGTTGAAAAAGAATTGGGAAATCAAGATTGAATTCTTGAGGTTTATTAAAGGTTCATTTGGTTAGTTCTAAATGAACTTTCTCATTTTATCTTTATCCATTCTCCATTTTGCTGAAAAGCTGAAAATGATGTTTTGGGAGGAATGTTTAAAAAAGGATATTGAATTTCTGACAAGAAAAGACCTTGAGGATGAGCAACATCAAATTCAGAAGGAGTAATTTTTGAAATTAAAAATTCTTCAAATTCAGCAACAGTCATTTTACCTGAACCAATTAATAATAGTTTGCCAACAATAATACGAATCATTCCTCTTAAAAAGCGATTTGAAGTAATTTGAAAGCGAATCCTATCTTCTGATTCATTTGAGAACAATTCTGCATTTGAAATCAAACAAAGTGTACTTGAATGGGCGTTAGGTGTTTTGCAAAAAGCATGATAATCTTCATAAGACGTTAACAAGGCAACTGCTTTTGCCATTTCTTTAACATCTAATTTAAATTCGGTATAAAGCGTACTTATATTTCTTAAAAAAGGATCTTTATACGTGTGAATGAAATAATCATATGTTCTTTTAGTAGCTCCAAAACGGGCATGATGCTTAGGCCCAACAGGAATAACGTCAAATACAGAAATGTCTGGAGGTAACATTTTATTTAAACGGAAAACAAGATCAAAATCCCAGTCATCTTCTAATTGAAAATGTAAAAAATATTGACTTGCATGAACTTGTGCATCTGTTCTTCCACATCCTATAACAAAAACAGGTTTCTTAAAAACTTGACTTAAATTTTTTTCAATAACTTCTTGAACACTAATGACTCCACCCTTTTGCATTTGCCAGCCCCTATAATTTGTTCCGCTATAGGCAATATGAAGAAAATAACGCATTATCTAAATTTGAATGTGAGATAAAAACAAAGTCATGTCTTCAAATTGGTAATCAGCCAACATTAATTTAGGCTCTAAAGAATGAGATTTTTCAGGAATACAAACAACTTTCATTCTAGCCGCTTTTCCAGATATAATTCCATTCAAAGAATCTTCAATTACCAAACAATTTTTTGGATGAATTTTGAATTTTTCAGCGACTGTTAAATAGACTGCAGGATGTGGTTTACCGAACGCTTCTCTTTCTGCAGAATGAGTAAAATCAAAATATTCACGAATCGAAAGTGTATCTAGAACAGTATCAATTAAAACTTCATAAGAGGAAGTTGCCAAACCTATTTTGATTCCTTTTGCTTTTAAGTATTGAAGTGTTGCTACAACTCCAATAAGGGGTACTCCATACTCTTTTAGTAGATCTATCATTCGATATACAATTCGATCTTCCACTTCTTTTGGAGATGCGTTCTCCCATCCAGTGTGCTCAAACCAATATTCAATCACCTCATCTAAGCGTAAACCAACTGTTTTTTGAAAATCTTTTCTTGTAAGCGGACATCCAATAGAAATAAAAACTTCTTCCATAGCAACTTTCCATAAAGGTTCAGAATCAATTAGGACTCCATCCATATCAAAAATTACGGCTTTATAAATTGAAAGATCTATCATTTCTTTTTTTCTTTAGGTTCTTCAACAATGTATAAATATCCTCCTCCAAGCAATTTGTTTTTTTCGTCGGCTATATAAATTACTCCTTTAGAATTAATTGCAATTGACTCATACTGCGAGACAGTTGTTAAAGTAATATTTTTTGAAAATTTAAATTTGCCTTTAGTAATTGTATAGATAAGAATTCGATTGTAGGTTAAAATGTATGCTTTATTGTTTTTTATTTCAGCACCAGTGACACAATCTTTCCACCAACCTTCATTTCCAATATATAAATCAAAATCTTTTATCAATTTATACGTTTCAGGTTTAGTAGAAACGGTATAACAAAAACTTTTTCCATCAAAAGGTTCAGTTCTGCATTTTGTGAATATATACAAGGAATCATTAAAAAATGCTATTGCTTCAGCATCAAAATGAAGATTAGTTACATCAGGAGGAAATTCTTTTTGTTCAGAATACCTAATGCTAATTTTTTCGGCAATTACAGAAGTTTTTTTAAGAATTCCTAAAGAATTAATTTTGTAAATACAGAGATTTTCTCGATTATTACCATTGTTTCCAATATCAGCAATATATATAAAACCTTTAGCATCAATTGTTATATCTTCCCAATCTTTATTTTTTGCATTTTCAACGAGAACAGAGTGAATTTGAACACCTAATAAATTTAAAAAATAAAGAGTTGCGTTGTTTCCTCCATCATTATGAGCAATTAAAACAGTATCATTCAAAAAAGCTAATCCTGAAATTTCTTTTAAATGATCAGGAAGCTTTGCTATTTTTTTCTTTTGTCCAAACACAAAAGTTACTGGAAATATAAAAGCAAGTAGAATTATTAGTTTAAATACTGTCATATTATAAATAGTAAAAAATTCAAATTATTTAATTATGACACGAACTACTTCAATTTTTCGATCACTAACTTGCTCAATAATTAAGCTAAATTTTTCTAAATCAATTTTTGTACCTATTTCAGGTATTGATTCTAGGGTATGAATAATAAGTCCTGCTAATGTTTCGTATTGATCAGATTTCATGAGAGAAAGATGGTAATTTTCATTGATGTAATCAATATCAAGTCTACCAGCAAAAAGATATTCTTTATCAGATATTTTTTCTTCTAACCAATCTTCTTTGTCATGCTCATCTTCTATATCTCCAAAAATTTCTTCAATAACATCTTCAATTGTAATCATTCCAGAAGTTCCACCGTATTCATCAACAACAACAGCAATATTGCCCGATTGTTTGGTAAACATTTCAAGTAATTCCTTCCCTAATATTGCTTCAGGAACAAATGCTATTGGAAGTAATATTTGTTTAATAGAAGCTGGTTTTTTAAACATTTCGAAAGAATGAACATACCCAATAATATTATCAATATTATTTCTATAAATTAAAATTTTAGAAAGTCCTTTTTCAACAAAAAGAGAATGTAAAACAGAGATTTCCTCTTCAACATCAAGTGCTATTATTTCAATTCGGGGAACCATGCAGTCACGAGCTTTCAAGCTAGAAAAATCAAGAGCGTTTTGCAATATTTGCATCTCATTTCCAAAGTCTTCTTCCTCCTTAATACGACCATTTAAATCTTGAACATAATGTTCGAGATCGACCTTTGAAAATACTTTTTCAGTAGTTGCTCCATCAGTTTTTAAAATTTTAAGAGCCAAATTACTGATAAACATAACAACTTGAGTCGGTAAATACAGAACCCAATACATGACCATCATAGGAATTGAAGCAATTTTTAAAAATCCATTTGGATTAATTTGAACCAATGCTTTTGGAAGAAACTCAGCCGTAACCAATACTAAAAGTGTAGATAAAATCGTTTGAATAAGTAAAATTAATCCTGAACTAGTAACTCCCCAGTTATCTTTAATAATTGGGTTTAAAATCGCTGCTGCTGAAATTCCAAAAATAACCAATGAAACATTATTTGCTAAAAGTAACATAGCAATAAAGCGTGACTCATTTTTATAAAATGAACCTAATATCTTTCCGTTTAAAGTCCCTTTAGATCGATCCATTTCTACCTTTAAACGATTGGAAGATATAAAGGCAATCTCCATTCCCGAAAAGAATGCAGAAAATAAAATAGTCGATATAATGATAATTATCTCGGGGTCCATTTAAAAAATTAACTTAATAAAAGTAGAATAAAATATTTTATAATACATCAAATCCAATATCTTTTCGATAGTATGAATTTTCAAATTCAATTTTATCTATTGTTTCGTAAGATCTTCTTAACGCGACATTTAAATCTTTTCCAAATGAAGTAATTGATAAAACTCTTCCTCCTGCAGACATAACCGCAGGGCCATCAGAACTTGTTCCTGCATGAAAGACAAGACTATCAGTAACTGCATTTAAACCGTAAATTTGTTTCCCTTTTTCAAAAGCTTCAGGATAACCTCCAGAAACCATCATAACTGTACAACAACTTCTATCATCAAAAAGAACATCTCTTTCTGAAAGAGTTCCTGTAGCAACTCCTTCAAATAAATCTAAAATATCTGATTTTAAACGAGGTATAATTACTTCAGTTTCAGGATCTCCTAAACGGCAATTGTATTCAATTACATAAGGCTCACCTTTTACACTAATTAATCCAAAAAAGATAAACCCTTTGTAAACAATCCCTTCAGACTTTAACCCTTTTACAGTTGGAATTATTATTTGATTTTTAATTTTTTCTTTAAAAGTAGCATCTGCAAATGGAACTGGTGAAATAGCACCCATTCCTCCAGTATTTAATCCTGCATCTCCTTCACCTATTCTTTTATAATCTTTTGCTTCAGGTAATATTTTGAATGAATCACCATCAGAAATAACGAAAACAGATAATTCAATCCCTTTCAAAAATTGTTCAATAACAACTCTTGAACTAGCATCTCCAAATTTAGCATCTGAAAGCATGCTTTTCAATTCTGATTTAGCTTCTTTTAAAGTATCTAAAATTAAAACTCCTTTTCCTGCACATAAACCATCGGCTTTTAAAACAAATGGCGGTTTTAAAGATTCTAAAAAAGAATAACCTGCATCTAGTGTATCTTTTGTAAAAGTTGCATATTTTGCAGTTGGAATGCTGTGACGTTGCATGAATTGTTTCGCAAAATCTTTACTTCCCTCCATTTGAGCTCCTTCTTTATCTGGACCAATTACTGGAATGTTTTTTAATTCAGAATCTGCAAGAAAGAAATCTTGAATACCTAAAACCAAAAGGTCTTCAGGTCCAACAACTACCATGTTTATTCCCTTCTCTAAAACGAAAGATTTTACAACTTCAAAGTCAGAAGTGTTCATGTCAACATTAGTTCCATGTGCTCTAGTCCCAGCATTTCCAGGAGCAATAAACAATTCTTCTAATATTGAACTTTGAGAAATTTTCCAAGCTAATGCATGTTCTCTACCACCTGATCCAAGAAGTAATACCTTCATTTTATTTTTATTTAAACTTTCTTTTCAAAATTAACTCAAAAAGAAAAATTATTTTTTTAGTAATTAACAGAATTTCAAAAGTGATTCGAAAAACAATTTCCCATCTTCATTGGCCAATTGATGATCTGCGGCTCTTTCAGGATGAGGCATCATTCCAAATACATTTTTACCTTTATTAGTAATTCCTGCTATGTTTAAAAGAGATCCATTTGGATTTGATTCATCCGTGATATTACCATTTTCTTCGCAGTAATTAAAAATTACTTGGTCATTATCTTGTATGCTTTTTAACATTTCGTCAGGTGCAAAGAATCTACCTTCACCATGAGCAATTGGAATTTTATATGCTTTTTGAATATCCAATCCTCTTGTAATTGCTGAAGAATCAGAAGCAGGTTTTATAAATGTATTTTTACAAATGAATTTTTGTTTATCATTATGTAATAAAGCACCTTCTAAAAGTCCAGATTCTGTTAATATTTGAAATCCATTACAAACACCCAAAACATAACCTCCTTTATTTGCATGTTTTATTACTTCTCCCATGATCGGAGAAAGTTTGGCAATTGCTCCTGAACGCAAGTAATCTCCATAAGAAAATCCTCCAGGTAGCACAACAAAATCAACCCCTTTTAGGTCGGTATCTTTGTGCCATAATTGTTCAACTTGTTGACCCATAATTGTTTTTAAGACATAAGTCATGTCTTCATCACAGTTGGAACCAGGAAAGGTAACTACACCAAATTTCATATATTAAAAATTTAAATAAGAAAAAAATGTTTCTTCTTGTCGTATTTCACGGAGTAAAAGTAGTAATAATTAAGGAAGTATTAGACTAGAAATGAAGGAAAAATTTCAAGACAGAATATGTAAGTGTGATATAAAAAAGTCCAATAGCTACTATACCTAGTGTTTTATGAGAAAACGAAAAAGTTAGAAAAAAGGAAAAAGGAATCATAATTAAGCTAAAACGTTGAATCTGACCATTGTTTTCAAAGAAATCAATTATACCAATAACAATTCCAGCAACGACTAACCACCACAACATTCTTGTCATCTTTTTTAGACGCAATGAACTTTTTTGAATATGTGCTTGAATACTAACAAGACTTAACAATAAGGAGCAAATAAAAATTCCGAAAACAACTAAAAAATCAAATTGAAGACGCTCATAATTAGTTGAAGATTTAATTAAAGTTAAATCGATCGATGCTTTATTAAAAATTAAAAAGAAACTTCCATAAATTAAAGGAATAGAAAACCCAATAATAGACAAAAGTATTTCTCTAAAAACAAATGGACGAATACACCAAATCATAAAAAACAGAATGGGTAACAATCCTATCAAAGGAGGATGAAATGTAGCAGCAATTCCCGCAAAAAAACCTGCGTTAAACACTGTTTTTCTTCCATCATCATTTTGTCGTAAAAAGTAAAGTTGATATACCGTTACAATTATCAGTGTGTGAGAAATTAACAATCCATCAATTTGGTAAAACGAATGGTAAAAACTCAAAAGTATGACATACTGCAAAGAAGGCATGAAACTGTTTCGTTCTAAAAACTGATTCCAATTAAAAATAGCATTGATTCCAATTGCGTTTATTAAAATAAATAAACTGGCAAACAATTGAGAATAAACTGGATTTATAGATTTTGTACTTCCCCAAAAACCAAAGTTTACAGTTTCTGAATATCCATAATATTTGGTAGAATAATTCAATAACACATAAATGACCACCACAAAAGGTAGTAGAAATTGTACAATTGACCGATTACTTAAGAATAATTTAACCACAAATGCGAAGATAATAATTATTTTGAAAAGAAG
>CANJKA010000140.1 GCA_947474675.1 Flavobacteriales bacterium | reverse complement strand
TTTTATAAAAACCCGTTACATTTATTTGTAACGGGTTTTTTGTGTTCTATAGTTTTTTGAATAAAATGAAAGAAACTAGGGATCAAGTCATATTGTTATGAGATTGAAAAAATCACAAAACAATATTTGGGATCAAATTCAAAACTTAGGGGGGGAATTCTATTTCTATATTTTTTTAATAAATGATAATTGACTTAGATATTGAATTGCTTGGATATTTTATAGAAGAGAAAAACAGATTATGTCATATTGTTGTGGGAACAAAAAATATATAAATAGATTTATAGCTCTAAATTAAACTTTCAACCTTAATAGGATCCTCTTTCTTTTCTTTAAGGAAAAGGAGAGAATGATAATCGAAGCAATATCGATTGTATTTTTTATAATTTATAATGGAATAATATTTTAATTTAGCCAAAACATTCAGGTTTGATCCTATATTATTCCTCAAGAATCTAGTAATGATTTTTACTTATCTCAGGCAAAGAAAATTACTTTTTCTCTTCATAATGGATAAAATATTAACCTTATTACTTTTGATTAGGTTTTAAGGTTGTTATAAATCTATTTCTTACAGTTTAAATTTATTATTACTGCTTAAAATTATCAATGCTTCTTTTTTTAATTTTATTAATTCTATCGGTTTTGTTTTATCTAATCTTTTTGATATTAATAATTTTTTAAATCGAATTAACCATTTTATCTTTTGTTCATATCTTTTTTTTGTTGAATTTGATAGATTTATCTTTTTTATTTCTGTAGCTATTTCATAATCTTCAATACCGTCTCTAGTATTAATTAATCGGATTGATGGCCATAATTCGTTTTGATTTTTTCCAGGGTAGAATAATTGCCCATCTCCATTGAAATTGTAGAATGAATAAGTTAACCATGGAATATTTGGCCATCTTTTTCCCTCTCTCAGTTCTTTTTCATTTGGATTTTGTTTAATTGAAACTTCCTTATATTGACTAAGCATGTTTTCATTGTATGTATTATTATTCCAAAACACAGTTGAGAAATACAAAAATCCTGTTATGTCTTGAGAATTTGTTTTCCAAAATAGAATTCGGGGTGATATTGCTGAATAATCTGTATTAAAGTTAGATATTGACTCACTTTTTGTAGAACCACATGCATACCACCAATTTTTTTCTTTTTTCTTAGATTTTAATTTAGAAGAATAGTTATCAATGTTTTGAATTGTAATGTCTGTTATATTAATTAAGTTTTTATTTGGTTTTACTGTTGTGCAAGAAATAGGTATTATTTTATCAACTTCTCTTACAAGTTGAATCATGTTTTTTAAGAATATAGTTTCAGTTTTTTCGATTTCATCAAATCCATATAAATAAGCATATTTGTATAAATGAAATGATTTTAATGAATCTATTTTAAGTTGAAGTATTTTTTTAAATTTATTTCTCAAAATTATACTATCAGGATGTATTATTGGGATTGTTCCTAAACAGATTGCATTAGCACCTTCTTTAATGTATTTACTCCAATGTTTTATTGGTATATTGTTTTCTAAATTTGAATAGATATCACATGGATTTATGGCATACTCATTTAATGTTTTTGCGTAAGAGTCATATGTTTGTTTTGTTATTTGATAATTTGGATAATAGTTTAGTGCCGCGACTGATTTTGGAGATGTTGCAAATGCAGTGATCAATGTTTTTTTCTAGAAAGATATAGTTGTAGATATTCAACTTTACTTTTATTTTTTTTTCAATCCATGTATTCGATTCTGATGTTTTACATTTAACATTTAGATAGAGAGTGTGATTTCCAGTTTTGCTTTTTTCAGATGTTTTAATTGTACACCAAATGGAGTTACATTCACCTGGTTTTATTGTGTAAGGATATGTGTTTTTAGCTATTATTTTAGTTGGTGTATCTATAGTTTTTTTCATCGGTATTAATGGATCTGATAAATATCCTTTGTGAGTGGGGGTATAAATAGGTTTTTGAAGTTTCACAAATTCATTCTGAAAAAATTGAATTGTTTCTAATCCAATATTTTTAGATGTTAGTGTAATTTCTATATCTTTTAATTCATTTAATCTGTTCGGAACAATGATCAGTTGAAATGATTCCCCTTCATTTTTTGCGGTATTTAGTTCAAGAATAGAATCTGGTTCAGGTAGATTTGTTGCAAATTTTTCAAGTTTATAAATACTATGATACGGAACCACTATAAAATCTGAATAGGAATCTTGTTTTATTTTTGGTGATATATCTTGAATATACCGTGATGTGATTCTTTTATAAAAATAATAATCAATTTTGTTTTGTATGGATATGAGTGTTTTTTCTTTAAAATTTACGATAAAATTTGTATGACTATTACTGCTTTCCACAAAATTTGTTAACCATTTATTTCGTTTAAAAGGTTTTAATAGGCAAGGATAAATATCTTTTTTTTGAATTTCTTGAAAGAGTGTTTTTTTAGTAATAGATTCATTCGATATAATCGTAAAAGAGATTATAATAAATAAAGTACTATAGATTATTTGTTTTTTGGTTGTTGTATTATTTATTGAATAAATTATTTTTGGACTTTTAAAACTTAGAATGAAATACAGTATAAATAAAAATAAGCTTATAAAACCAAAACCTACTCCCCAGACGATATAATATTCATTGTAATATAATAATAAACTTTTAATTCCAGTTAACCCAGGAATGATAGATATAAAATTTTCGAGATAATTAGAAGTTAATAATATCCAGCTAATGAGCTAATGATACTTATAATATATCCAAAAATGCTTATTCCAAATTTAGGGATGTATTTTATTTTAGTCAATATCCTTAATATAGAGGGAAGTAATAATTGGATGAAGCACCAAAAAATGACTGTAATTTTAAAATGCGTTAAAATTGTTATTAGTATGAACAATAATAGACTGAGTAATTTACTAATTTTTTTATTTTCTTCTTTTCTATAAGATAACTTTTTAATAAGTTCCAAAAAATGGGTCGAAAAATTCTTAATAAATAATTTATAGCCAGGAATATAAATAAAATCTTTCTCTTGAATGAGAAAGTAAACACTATTTATCGTTAGTATAAAAATTAGATAGTAAAAGTAATAAATCAAAGTATTTGTCAATGCCATTAACCACCCTTGGACAAAATTATAGGAAATCGTTAACTCAGTATTTAGTAGTATTTCAAATAAGTGATCGATACAGATCGTTTTCAAAAACAATATAATACTAACTTGTAAAAGTATATGAATTATTTTTTTTGAATTAGACATTGAATTCAAATTAACTATTTTTTAGTATTCACTAATCCCTTAAAAGTGATAAGTGTAATATCGTCTGTTTGTTCGTATTCACCCATCCATTTGTTTAATTCAAACTCTAGAATAGTTGCTTGACTTGCTATAGGTTTATTTATGTTTTCGGTGATAATTGATAATATTTTTTTGAAATTGAATTTTTTATTTTTTTCTCCTCCAAATTGATCTTGGAAACCATCACTATACATGTATATAACATCTGAATTCGTTATTGAAATTGTTTGTTCATCATACCCTTTGAAATTGGGTTCTCTTAAATCTCCAATGTGTTTATTATTTAATTTATAGACATTAAATTGCCCGTCTTTTAAAAGTAGAAAACGTGATCCAGCACAAGCGTATGTTAAGGTGTTTTTACTATGATTAAAGACACAGATACTAATTTCCATTCCATCATTTACCTTGTTATCACCATCTCCTCTAGGCAGAATGCTGACTAGCTTTTCATCTAATTCATCTAGAATTTTTCCGGGTGAAAGATTTTGTCCTTCTAGTACAATACTATTTAAAAGATTAATTCCTAATAATGTCATAAATGAACCTGGAACTCCATGCCCAGTACAATCTCCTAAGGCGAAAATAGTAGTATCATTTATTTTCTCCATCCAATAAAAATCACCGCTTACGATATCTTTAGGTTTGAAAATAATAGACGATTCTTCAAATGATTTATTAAATTGTTCCTGATTAGGTAGTAAATTTAATTGAATACGTTTTGCATAATGAATGCTTGAGGTAATATCTTTTTGTTGTTCTTCTATTAATTTCTCTTGCTTTCTTTTTTCAGTTATATCTCTTGCGACCGCTAAAAATCCTTTCACTCTTTTTTTAGATCCAGCTTCGTATAAGGTCGTAACATGTTGTCCCAACCAAATTTCTTCACCTGATTTTGTATGAATTGGAAACTCAAAATAGGATGCTCCTTGTTTGTTTAAAAAATGAACTTTATAATAATTTACAACATCTTCTAGATTTTTTTCGACAACTATTTTATTATAATTTTTTCCGATTAATTCTCTTTCAGAATAACCTGTTCGTATTATAGCTTGTTTATTTAAGAAAACAAAGTTTCCTTTTATATCACATTGATAAATGAAATCTTCTGCGTTTTGAACTAGTAACTCAAAAGTTGTTTCTAATTCCATTTTTTTAGTTACATCTTGTCCCAGAATAACTTTAACTTCTTCCGAGAACACTTTACACGACCATTCAACCCAAATTACTTCTTTCTTTAAAGATATCATAGGAGCTAAATATTTTTTACCATCTTTAAAGTGTGCTCCAGAATAAATGGTTACTTCATTATCTAATGGTAAGTAATTAGCTAAATAAGAAATGTCTTTGTTCAGTATTTCGTCATGATTTGTTTGTATGAAATCAGAAATGTTTTCACTTGCATAAATGATTTTATCTGAATCATTTATAGCAATTGTAATTACATTTCCTTTATTGATGACTCCTGATATAAATAAAAGTTTTGAAATTGAATCGTGTCGTAAATAAGTAGCGAAAATTGAAATACACACGATCAATACCATTGTTAGAATCAATAAGTATTTATTAAAATGTACATCGTCTGGAAAAATAAAACAAAGACAACTAACTAATAAAATACAAATTGAATACAATATACTTGACCTTACTTTTTCAAATATAAAAGGGATTAATGGGCTTAAAACGGCAATTGTTATAATGAAAAATGGATGAAGTGATGAAAGATATAATTCAGTAAAATTCTGAATTAATGAGATTGAAAACCCTATTATCAACAAATTTTTAGTCAAATTAGGCTTGTTTTGTTTTGCTGTTATGGATGATAGAATGAATAATAGTAATAATAGAATACTTGATATTATTATTAAACTAGTATGAAATGGAATTGTTTTATCTAAAAAATAACCCGTAAAATGCATTACTAAATTTACTGCAGTAGAGGTAAAGATAATGCGCGGCATTAATTTCGTGGTGATGGTATTATCTTTATTACTAAATATCGTTTTGGTATCAAATGATTTTATTTTTCGTAATAGATATAAATTCAATAAAGCAAATAATATTATAATTGATACTATAAAAATAGTAGAAGTCCAAAATGGATTTGTAATTTTAAATGTATAGGAAGAAATAGAACTAAAATGGGTCCCATCATAACTTGCTTTTACCTGAAAAGTATAGATGTTATCCGTTAATTCAGAAAAATTAACGGAAGTTTCGCTGGATAGTTTTGACCAATTATTATCTATTCCTTTTAGCTGATAACTATATTCTATAAAATCTATTTTTGGATTGTTTATTTTAAAATCAAAATAGTAGGAGTCAATTTTTTTTATTGAAAGTTTATCATTGTACTTTATCCGCTCAATAAAAGGCATTGAAGGAATAGGTAAATTTTCTAATGAGCTTGTGTTTATCAAATAGACACCTTCAATAGTTCCAACATAAATTATATTTTTATGTTGATATTGAGATCGAATACGTGTTTCATAACCAGAAAATCCAGTTTGATTGTTGTAAAGTTTTGAGTGAACGACATTTCCTTGTTTATTAAGTTTTAAAATTGTGATTCCTTTATTTGTCCCAATAATTAAATTCCCATTTAAATCTGAATTTAATGTATAGATGTTGAATGAAATTATTTTTTTAATATCTTGAATTGTCCTTCTTCTATTTTTTCTAGTAAAGCCTACAATTCCTTTATCTAAGGTAAACCATCTTGTTCCGTAAGAGTCGATGGTTGAATTTCCTGAATATACCCCTAAAGCTTCTGGAAAATCATTAATGTGATTAAATGTCTTTGTTGTTAAATTAAATTGATGAATACCATTGTTACTCCCAAATAGAATGATCTTATTATCAAACGATTTTTGGGCCGTATAAAAATCTGTTGGAAATCCTGAATATAAATTTCTACAAGTTGTTATCTGTTTAGAAATAGGATTGTATCTGAGTAAACCTTCTCCTTTTATTCCAAACCAAATGGTAATATCATCTGTAAAAACAAATTGAATTTTTTTATTTTTTAATGGAGGAAGGCTTAATTCTGTTAAGGATCTACTTTCGGTGTTGTAAAGTTTTACGCCTTCGTTTGTCCCAAGATAAATAATTTTATTTAACTCAGAGGCACTATAAGCAGTGAAATTATAGGTTTTAAATTCATTTTTATTTGAATTAATACTAGTTTGACCGCCTTCATTTCCTATAATGACATGATCATTTTTTGATTTAAAGATTAATGTAGTTACGGAATTTTTATAGACTGGATCTAATTCAATTTTTGTAAAAGGATCCATAGATACTTTGTAGATGCCTTTTATACTTGAGCTAACCCATAAGTCTCCGTATAAATCTGATAGTATAGATTGGCAATTAACTATCTTTTCAACAGAATTTTGAGATATTTGAAAATAGTAATTATTCGAATATATATATAAGTTCCCTTTTTGTGTAATGAAAATGTTTTTTTTATGTTTAACGTCGAAAATATATGCTTTAGCCTGATCTCCTTTTATTAATGGTGACTGTAAATATTGAACTAATTTTGACCAAACTTCCCCTTTCGAATTGATTAATATTTCAAATTTTTTATTTAATTCTCTTGAAAAAAGTGTTATTTTTTGATTTGAATAATTTCCATATGTATAATCTGATAATTCTGTTTCTTTTACCTTTAAATAATTATTTAATGAGATTATTTTATTGTCTTTTGATATATAAAAACCGCTGTTTTCTGTCAGTAATATTGCTCCATTGGGAGTTTTTATGAATTGAGTTATTTTAATCTTTTCATTTCTAGATTTCGTTGATTTACGAACAATTATTTTACCGTTTTTATAGAGTGATATCGATTTCTCGCAGACCAATAATATGGCTTCATTAAATGGATAGATACCAATATAATCTCCATCATCTCTGTAATTTTTATGAATTAGAAAAGTTTTATTATTTTCTAATTTGTAAAATCCTTTATATCTAGAAGAAAAGTAAACAACTCCTTTGTTTGATTTGTTGATCGAAGTTATATGGTGATTATTGTCTTTGTTTTTAAAATGAATTTCTTCAAATTTTTTACCATTGAACTTTATTATTCCAGAATTAAAAGTACCTAACCATAAAAGACCATCATCAGTTTGTGCGATTGATGTTATGTTTGACACGTCTAATCCATCTTTATGATTGAAGTTTTTGAACGTGTAAAGTTGTGCATCACAATGTGACCAAGACAATGTGAAAGAAAATAGTAATAGAACTAGATTTCTTAAATGCATTTACTTTTTATTTAGGCAATAATTTTTATCGTCTTTTGAATTTTTAAAGCGATTGTTTTTGCTTCTTCTAAGGATGAATTTCCAATTGTAATGTGTCCCATTTTTCTAAAAGGTTTGGTATATTCTTTTCCATAAAGATGCACATAAACTCCTTCATATGCAATTATTTCTTCTAAACCTTCATAAATAGCTGAACCTTCAAATCCTTTTTCGCCTAATAAATTAATCATAACACCTTTTTGAATGATCTTTGTAGAGCCCAAAGGGAGATTTAAAATGGAACGCAAATGCTGTTCAAATTGTGATGTGACATTGCATTCGATCGTGTGATGACCACTGTTGTGCGGACGAGGGGCGATTTCATTTACTAATAACGAACCATCTTTTAATAAGAAAAATTCGACAGCTAAAATCCCAACCATTTCCAATTTTTCGATTATTTGAACAGCTAATTCCCTTGCGTTAAGTTCTGTTTTTTCATCAATTGATGCTGGTGCAAATAAAAATTCAACTAAATTAGCTTCTGGATTAAATTCACATTCTACTGCTGGATAAGTAATTGTTTCTCCTTTTTCATTTCTTGCAACAATAACCGAAAGCTCTTTTTCGAAAGGAACCATTTTCTCAATTATAGAAGGGGAATCAAATCCTATTTTAACATCTTCTTCATTTCTGATAGCTTGAACTCCTTTTCCGTCATATCCACCTTTTCGAAGTTTTTGCATCAAAGGAAATAAATGAACGTATTCTTTTATTTCTGAAATATTATTGAGTAAATAAAAATCAGCGGTTGGAATATTATTTTCTCTATAAAATTCTTTTTGAATTCCTTTATCTTGAATAATTCGTAAGACTTTTGATTGGGGAAAGACTTTTTTACCTCTCCTTTCTAACTCTTCTAATGCTTCAATGTTGATGTTTTCCATTTCAACTGTGATCACATCTTTATCTAGTCCAAAATCTAAAACTGATTGATAATCAAGTATGTTGCCGATTGTGAATAGAGATGCTGATTCTTTGCAGGGGGCATTAGGATCTGGATCCATAACGTATACTTGTACGTCAAAATTAATTGCTTCTTGAATAAACATTCTCCCAAGTTGACCGCCACCGATCATTCCTAATCTAAAAGATTTACCGTACCATTTTTTTTGCATAAGACAAAGATAGTTTCTTATTTTCGGGTAAAATATAGTTTATATAGATTTATTGCTCTTTTTTTTTAAATAAAATTGTATTTTTGCATAAAAATTCATCGTTTAAGTGGTAAAAATTAACGACAAATATTTTGATATTTTCTTGAATAAAGAAGAAATTAAAAACAAGATAAGTTACTTGTCTTCAATTATTAATGCTGATTATTCTGGTAAAGATGTTCTATTTATAGCTGTCTTAAATGGGTCGTTTATGTTCGCTTCAGACTTGATGAAATGCATCGATTTGGACAGCGAAATTTCTTTTGTCAAAGTAAGTTCTTATATTGGAACTTCTTCTCAAGGTAGGGTTGATGAACTTATTGGATTGAATACTGATGTATCAAATAGACATGTCATTATTATTGAAGATATTGTAGATACTGGAATTACTATTGATAAAATTATTACTCTATTATCAGTTGGTAATCCATTATCTATCAAGACATGTACTTTATTATATAAACCTGAAGCTTTTAAAGGGAAAGAAAAACCAGCTTATATTGGTTTTGAAATTTCAAATACCTTTGTTGTAGGATACGGTTTAGATTATAATGAAAAAGGTAGAAATTTAGATGAAATATATCAATTAAAAGAGATATAATAAGTTTTAAAAATAGTTAATTAATAATTGAAATGTATGTTAAATATCGTTTTATTTGGACCTCCAGGAGCGGGAAAAGGAACTCAATCTGAACGACTAATTGAAAAATTTGGTTTAGTTCATTTATCAACAGGTGATATGTTTAGAATGCATATTAGTGAAAATACTGAATTAGGTCAAAAAGTTAAACAAATCATTTCCGATGGTTTATTAGTTGATGATTCAATTACTTTTGCAATGCTTGAGTTTGAAATGAGTAAACATCCTGAATCAAAAGGTTTTATTTTTGATGGTTTCCCTAGAACTGTTTCACAAGCAGAATCTTTAGATAAATATTTAGCTGATAAAGGATTAATTATTTCTAAAGTTTTACAATTGGATGTTAATGAAGATGTTATAAAAGAAAGAATTGCTTTACGCCAGAAAGTTAGTGGAAGAGCAGATGATGGTGCAGATAAACTTATCAAAAGAATTGATGAATATTTTAGTAAAACTGTTCATGTTTTACCTTATTATGCTTCTCAAAATAAATTGGAAAAGATAAGTGGAGTTGGTGAAATTGATGTAATTTCAGCTAATTTATTTGATGCAATTTCAGCTATTTAGTTTTAAATTCTAAAATTATATTTTACACAGATACATTATATTGTATCTGTGTTTTTTTTTTGTGTTGAATTATTTTGGATCTATGTTAAAAAGTAGAAATCGTCAACATACCCAAACCTTCTTATAGCTAATCTTTACACAAAAATATTTTTTATTGATCTGAAATTGAATGCGAAGCTGGTTAGATTTGGTCTTTCCGCCGAATTAGCTGTAAATTTTTTCGTAATCTCGTTTCGCTTTTTCTGCGAAAAAGAAAAAGCACTGCTTATGAAGACTAAACGATAGTGCAAGGAGTGAAGGAAAGTATTTACGTACGTTTTCACTTCATTACAGGATATTGTAAATTCAAAGAGTCAAATTATAAATAAGTTGAAGTGAAAAATTCCTTGGAAAAACCCTTGATTTTTGCTTACTTTTCATCAAGGAAAAGTCAGGAAATTAGAGATCGAAGCTATTCTCGACAGTCTTAAAACAAATTAAAAGATGTATAAATAATCTTCTTCATCTCGAACTAAATCCTCTAGAATTCCTCTTTTTAAATATAAATAAATAATATTCCAGCAACTCAAAATAAAACAATCCTAACCTCTCCTTTCATCAATAAATTTCGTACCTTTGAGCTTTCATTTTAATTTCTTATAAACTTAGAAATTTGTAA
>CANJKA010000139.1 GCA_947474675.1 Flavobacteriales bacterium | reverse complement strand
ATATGGGAGATATCCTACATCGATACTGTTACTTTTATGAATACTTTAACTGAAAAGAATTGTTTAAAAAGTGATCAATTGGTTTTGAGTTTGATGTATGTTTTTAATAAAATAAGTTGGTGGGAAAGTTACAATGAGTTTTATTTTGCTTATTCTGATGTAAAATCAAATTTGAATTATACACTCCCTGAATTGAAAGGCGTTGGAGCAGAATTCGCTACCAATAATCAGTTTATATTGAACAAGCGTAAAACATTTTCTACTGAAGTCAATATGAATTACATTTTCCCATCTGTTGACGGCCTTACCAGAGGGCTCCAATATTATTCACTAGATTTCGGTTTTAGATACCTGTTTTTACAGAAAAAATTAAAAGTTGCTGTAAATGTTACTGATATATTTAAATCAGATTTGCCGATTTTAACTAATAGATCGAATGGTTTAAAATTGACATCAAGTGATTATTACGATAATAGAAGCATTCGTTTTTCTGTTAGTTATACTTTTGGGAATGATAAGGTTGAGGAAGTTGAGAAGGAAGATACGAATTCGGATGTGAAGGAGAGAGGGGAGTGATTTTATAAATTTCAACTATGAAGTAGCTAAACGTCGGTTACTGAGTTTTATCGAAGTAATGATGTGAAGCGGGGCTCTTAGCTGGAGTTTTGTTTTTGCTTTTAGTTTTTAGAATGGATTACAAATCAAAGCCAAATTATGTTTCAGTTATCAGTTACGAAAACCGCAGCATAACATAAACAGCGGAGCAGGGGGGATTAGCTCTTCCTAACCAATATTCATTTTTAGTTGAAAAATCTACATTTTTTTTTCACCATCAAAAAATGTTATTTTTTTAATTTCATTCAGAATCATATTTCACCTTATTTCTTTAAAAAATCTACCCACGCATAAAAAACTTCTATAAGTTCTTTAGTATCAAATTCGTGTGTTCCGGTAAACTTTTTATCGGCACTTATTTCTACTGTTTTTGATTTTTGACTACCCCATAAAAATGGTTGATTAATCATAATTCCATCCTCAGAAAAGTCAGGAACATTACGTTGTGTTAATTCTTTAAGCCAGTCAATTTCTAAATTTAAATCATCTAAATTATCAAATCCTTTTATAACATTTAATCCTTGGTGTGGTGGTTCAATGATGAAAGCATTTATTTCTCTATCATCACCATATGGCTTTATTTTTTTTATTTGATACGTTATCATATTTTTAGAGTTTTGGGAAAGGCGATTTAATAATTGGATTATTTGCAATAACTAGCAAAGGATTTACACTTCCGTTTACACCACAAAACAATGTTATCTTGGTATGTCCATCTGACTCTAAGACATAATAAGTGTCATCATTTATCCTAGTCAAAGGGTATTTTACTCCAGCAATGTTATTTACCAAAATCATAGATTAATTATTTTAAAAATATTATTAAAACTTCCAAAAAATCCAGTTGTAAATTTTAAACTATATTTTGATTAAAGTCCAAGCTAAATTTAATTTGTGATTAGAAGTTTTGAAAACTACCCTTTCCCAACAATATGCACATCTCGCTGCTGAAAAGGAATAACAATCTGATATTCTCTAAACAAGCGATCTATTTCCAATCTAATTTCTGACTTATAATTATTTATGTCCCAACTTTGATCAGCCCAAAATAACAATTCCATTTCCATTCCATTTTCACCAAAATTCGCTAAACGGACATCTACTGGTTCTGATTTTTTCACCTTAGGATGACTCATGGCAGCTTGTTTCAAAAGACGAGCAACCAATTCAGTATTTGTCCCATAAGAAATAACAACAAAGATTTTAAAACGAGATAACTCTGATCCATGTGACCAGTTTTCTACGTGTTCTTGGGTTAATTTATTGTTCGGAATAATCAATACATTTCCTTCTCTGGTTTCAATTTGTGTTGTACGAATGTTTATTTTTATAATTTTAGCAACGATAGGTTCGGTGATTCCTGCGTTACTCATCTCAACAATATCACCCACTTTTACATTTCCTTCAAACAATAAAATGATTCCTGAAAACATATCTTTGAAGACATCTTGAAGTCCTAAACCAACTCCAACCAATAAGGCAGCAGAACCTGTAAGTAGAATAGCAATTTCAATGTCCAATGTTTTTAAACATAAGAAAAATGAGAATACGTAAATGACATATTTCGCCAGTTGATTGTAGATGTACTCTGAACCTTGATTCAATCCATTTTTTTCCTTAACTTTTCTTGAAATATAGATTTTAGTAAGATTTACTAATAATTTGGCTCCAAAAGTTATGGCAACAATTATAATAATATAATAAAATTTGAAGTTGAACTTCTTTTCATCGATGAATTTGTGATCTAAAAATTTAAAGAAAGAAACATCGTCGTTATTAATGTTGAAAGATAAAACGGAAATGTAAGCAGCCAACGCATAAACTGCTTGACTTAACAAACGCAACCAAGCAATTTTCTGGCCTTCAACCCGAATGTTTGCATTACTCAACATACGTTTAAGTGTACGATGAATAAAACGTCTTAATTGTGTTGCTCCAAAAATAATTATAGTCAATATAATTAAATTCCAGATGCAAACATTGTAAGGCCCTAATTCAAATAAAGTTGTACTAAACATAGTCTTATTAATGTATGATTCTTCCTAATTTTTCAGATAAAATAATGTCCACTTTTGATAAAGCAATTTGTTCAGATAAAAGATCTGTGAATCTTTCTTCATCAAAATCTTCATTGTTTACATTTTTATCAATCTCTTCTAATTGTTTGTATATTTCTTGAATTCTCTTTTTTATTTTACCCGCTTTAAATGAGTAGATTGCTCCCATAATTGCTTGTTGTAATTTATCCAATTCGGTACTGGTTTCTATCTTATGTTTGACCAACCATTGTGGACTCAATTCATGTTCTTCTGTTTCAATTTCACTCACAAATTTTACAATCTCTTGATCTTCATGACGCAAGAAAAAGCTTGATTTATACAAAGTATTACTAACGATTCCTTCGGCCATTATTTTGTGTAAACGATTGAATAATGGATTTTCAAAAAACAAATCATCTTTATCTAATTCATGACAAGCAAGCTCAACAACACTCACTTCAACGATTACTTTTTCTCCGTCTTCGTTAATGTGCTCGGCTTCAACCGCAAATGGACCGTATTTAATCATTTTACGAATTAAATCTCGTTCATTAAAATCGAATAAATCTACTTCTGGAATTTGACTTTTTTGCGAATGATCAATTGGAATAATGTCAATCGGAATATCTCTTATTTCAGGTTCGTTGGTATGTTTAGCAATGACACCTTTACGTAATTTATTCAATTCATTCGTAACGATTTCTTCACTTATTTCAAACCGTTTGGCGATGTCTTTCGAATATACAGAACGGGTAATTAAATCAGGAATTAACCCAACTGAATGAATAATGTCCCGTATTAATTCTGCTTTTTTAATAGGATCACCTTGACTATCTTTCAATAAAATATCTGTCTTGAAAGAAACGAAATCTTGTGTATGATCTTTTATATAGGCTTCTAAAACAGAAGTGCTAACGCTTTTTGAAAATGAATCTGGATCTTCTCCTTCTGGAAATAAAACGACTTTCACGTTCAATCCTTCTTCTAAAATTAAATCAATACCTCTAAAGGATGCTTTTATTCCTGGTGCATCTCCATCATATAAAATCGTAATCGTATGTGTATAACGACGAATTAATTTTATTTGGTCCTTCGTAAGTGACGTCCCGGAAGATGAAACAACATTTTGAATTCCAGCTTGATACATACTGATAACATCTGTATATCCTTCACACAAAAAACAATTGTCGTATTTTACGATATCGCCTTTTGCAAAATGTAATCCATAAAGAATTTCACTTTTATTGTAGATTATACTTTCAGGTGAATTGAAGTATTTCGCTATTTTTTTATCGGTTATTAAAGTTCTACCTCCAAATCCTAATGTTCTTCCAGAAACACTGTGAATTGGGAACATAACTCGTCCTCTGAAAAAATCAAATTGTCTATCATCTTTCGATTTTACTAATCCAACTTTTTCTAAATATTCTAGTTTATATCCTTTTGCTAAAGCTGCTTTTGTAAATTCATCACTTTTGTTGGAACAATAACCTAATTGAAATTTTTTCACAATGTCCATTCTGAAACCACGCTCTTCAAAATAGGAAAGTCCAATTGCTTTTCCTTCTTCTGATTCATGCATGTTGTTCATAAAGAACTCTTTCGCAAATTCATTGATGATGTGAAGGCTTTCACGTTCTGTAATCGCCGCCATTTCTTCGGCAGTTGCGGGAACATCTTCAGGAAGTTGTATAGAATATTTATCAGCTAACCATTTTAGAGCTTCTGGATAAGAAAAATGTTCTTTTTCCATTAGAAAAGTCACAACTGATCCACCTTTTCCAGTTGAAAAACACTTGAAAATTTGTTTGGCAGGTGAAACAACAAAAGAAGGTGATTTCTCATCCGTAAACGGACTTAACCCTTTTAAGTTAGATCCAGCTCTTTTTAAATTCACAAATTCCCCTATTACCTCTTCAATACGAGAGGTTTGCATAATTTCATCAATTATATGAGGGGGAATTTTTGCCATTTATTTTTCAGGAGTACCAGTTCCGTGATCTATTTCTTTAATTAATTTACCTTGTTCATCGTATTCTTTCCAAACACCTATTTGCTCATCATGAAGATATTCTCCATGATACCTCATTATGCCATTTGGATATTTTACGAAAGAGTGACCTTCTCTTTTTCCTTTAACAAAGAAAGTATAAGATAATTCTGTACCTTTAGGAGATAAGGCTACCCATTTACCATCACGAACTTTGTTTTTATCTCTTGCCCCTTGAATTTGAACTTTTTTTCTTCCAGGATAATACAATGTATAAATACCATTTTTATATTCTTCTAAAGATTCTTTCGTTTCTACTTTAGGAGTATTTTTTTTTTGTTCAGAAGAACATGCTGTTGCCAATAATAAAAGGCATATCAATGCTGTTATTTTCATGATGGTTTATTTTTCTCGTTGAGTTGTGTATTCTACTAATCCTATTATTGCTTTTTTAGAATCTGATTCAGGTATTTTATCAAGGCAAATTAATGCTTTTTGAGTTAATTCCATCATACGTTGGTATGCGTAATCAATTCCTCCATTTTGGACAACTAATTCAACTGCACGTTTTACGTATTTAGCTTCTTCGTTGTGATTTTTGACGATATTTATTAGTTCTTTTTTTGTTGCTTTGTCACAAACATTCAGAGCGTGAATCAAAGGTAAAGTCATTTTGCGTTCTCGAATATCTAGACCTGTCGGTTTACCAATGTTACCAGGTGTTCCGTAATCAAAAATATCGTCTTTAATTTGAAAAGCCAAACCGACTAATTCACCAAATAAACGCATATTTTCGGCCTCGTCTTCTCTGTCAACTGAAACAGCTGCTGACTCACAAACAGTTGCTAATAAGGAGGCTGTTTTTTGACGAATAATATCAAAATATACTTCCTCAGTAATATCTAATCTTCTAGCTTTTTCTATTTGTAACAACTCACCTTCACTCATTTCTCTCACAGCTCTTGCCACAATTCCTAAAAGGCGAATGTTATTTTTTTCAATAGACAGAAGTAATACTTTTGAAAGCATAAAATCACCGACAAGTACAGCGATTTTATTTTTCCATAATGCATTTAATGAAAAGAATCCTCTTCGTTCATTTGCATCATCTACTACGTCGTCATGTACTAGTGATGCTGTATGTAAAAGTTCAACTAATGATGCGGCATCGTATGTTTTATCGTTTATGTTTCCTAGCATTTTAGCCGTAAGGAACAAGAACATTGGACGCATTTGCTTTCCTTTTCTTTTGATAACGTAATGGGTTATTTTATCTAATAACGGAACTTTAGACTTCATGTTTTTACGGAAACGAACTTCAAATTCGTTCATTTCCACTTCAATTGGAGCCATTATTTCCTTTACATTCATCATATAGTACAAATATAAAAAAAATATCGTACAAACATTGTAGAGACGCGATTAATCGCGTCTCTACAATGTTAATTAATCACGTCTCTACAATGTTTTCATTTTTCGATCTTCGCTTGTAATTGCCTTATTTTTATTTGCTAATTGACCACATGCCGCATCGATATCTTTTCCTCGACTTCTTCTAACATGCACAATCAGGTTTCTATCTAACAGGAATTTTTCAAAAGCATTTACTCTTTCGATTGATGCCTGCTGAAATCCACCGGCATCGATTGGATTGTATTCTATAATATTTATTTTGCAAGGTACACATTTAGCAAATTCGGCTAACTCTTGTGCGTCTTCTAATTTGTCATTGAAATCTTTGAAAATGATGTATTCAAACGTTACGCGAGTTCCTGTTTTTTCATGAAAATATACCAAAGCTTCTGAAAGTGTTTCTAAGTCATTACTGTCATTTATTTCCATGATTTGACTTCTCTTTTTGTCATTAGCGGCATGAAGAGAAAGGGCAAGATTAAATTTTACTTGATCATCCCCTAATTGTTTGATCATTTTAGCAATACCTGCAGTTGAAACAGTTATTCTTCTTGGGGACATGCCTAATCCTTCTTTCGAAGTTAAAATTTCACAGGATCGAACCACATTTTTATAATTCAAAAGCGGTTCCCCCATTCCCATATAAACAATATTTGTCAAAGGAGCATTGTAACGACTTTCAGCCTGATCTCTTAAGTAAACAACTTGATCTACGATTTCTCCAGCTGTCAAATTACGCATCAATTTTAATTTTCCAGTCGCACAAAAAGTGCAAGCTAATGAACAGCCAACTTGTGATGAAATGCAAGCGGTTGTTCGAGATGTTGTTGGAATTAATACTCCTTCAACTACCTTTCCTTGGTCAACAGAAAATGCACATTTAATGGTTTTATCAGAACTGATTTGTTGATCGTCTAATTTGATTTTATCAATGAAAAAAGTATTCTCTAATTTCTCCCTTAAAGCTAAACCTAGATTGGTCATATCTTCAAAAGTAGAAGCATCTTTCTGCCACAACCATTCGTAAACTTGTTTTGAACGAAATGATTTTTCACCCAATTTTTCCATAACGGAAGTAAGTTCAATTAATGTCAGATTTCGAATATTTTCTTTGCCTTTTGTCATTGTTGTTTTATAAACTAGTGCAAAGATAGGGAATTGTTGTGGGATGGAGAAATTTAGATTTTTTACCTCACCGAAACCGAAGAATAATACTCAGTAAACGACAAACAATTACTAATCAATGGCTCATAATGTTCAGGATATTTATTCTCTAATTTAGTGAAATAAATATTCTTAACAGGATCATCATTTTGTGTGTCATCATCGTATTGTGAATCTCTTTTCTCGTTTAATAGCCTCAAGTTCTCACATCTTCCTGCCATTCTTAATGATAAAGCTGCAAATTTTATATTTTGAGATTTCGACTCGGCTAGTAAATAATATTTTTTAGCAATATTTGCTTCTAAATAATCATCGTCATCTTCCATTCCGTTTCTCATTGTATAGCCTGACCACCAATATCTTTTCATCATCCATGAATTTCCATTGTAGGTCATATTTAAATAACAATTGGCAACTTGAAAACTATAGTAAGCACTTTTATCTCCCGAAGTTGTTTCTATTTTTGATTTATAATCAATTAGTTTTTTGACTATTTCTAATTTAGTATAAACAACAGTATCACTTTCTGTAGGAGTATGTTCGTTGTACATATTTGTATAAAATGGATTGGCTCCTAAATAAAATTTAAAAGAGGAATCATTTGCTTTCCAAATAGAATCATTTACTTTTTCAAAAGAATGTTGAGCCAATTCTAATTTGTCTTGACGCATGTATTTCGTACCTAATAAATCGTATAATTTTGGAATTTCAGTTTTTATTACTGCATATTTCCATCTTTCAAATTCAGTGTATTCATGTCGTTTTTCAGTATTTGTAATTAAATTCTCAACTTGTTCTGGTGTATATTGTGAATCCATATAATAAAAATAATCTGAGAAATAATCACTTCCGATACCAGAAATTCCTTTGTCTGATTTCCAAAAACAGGAGTTTATATAACCACTTTCTTCAGACCAATCATTCGATTTATTTATTTTTGAATAGATAAAGGCTGCTTCAGTTGTATTCCCATTGTATTCTAATTCTCGACCGATAGCAAAAAGGAATTGATTATTGAATAATTTTGATTCTTTTAACAATGTTTTTTGTACAGTTTCATTTATCAAATTGGCATTATTCTTATTAGAAAGAAAAACTAATGAATAGAGGATATTATTAAATTGTGTTACTTTTTCTTCTTTTTTTGAAGTTGACATATTGTGAGCTATGTCTTGAATTAACCCTTTTGTATCATCTGCAATAAAACGAATATAGTTTTTAATTGATAGCCATAAATCAATATCATTTATTGAGGAATTTTCAACAGAATTCATCCATGTTACTAATTCTTTTGCATAAGCTCTATCACTTGTTAGTCGTTCTGATAAAAGTTGTTTTTCTGAAACATCATAAGATTGGCCATATAGTGCGGGTTCAAATAATGTTAAATATGGGGTTAATATCCAATCTTCTAATTTATTAACTTCTCGTAAAAGTAAAAATTCTAATTGATCATTATTTGGGGCATATTTATTAAAAGCTTTCAAGTTTTCTAAAGCACGATCCGTTTTTCTGGAGGCATATAATAAATGTAATGAAGCTCTTTCGTCATCATTAACAGCTTCTAAAATACATTGATCGATACTGAAACTTTTATCGTAATATTGATGAATTGGAAATCTTTTCTCCAAAGAATGTGCAAATACGAGAGATACATCAATATTTCTTCTTACTGAAGGTTGTTCAAATTGAGACTTAAAATGTAAAACCCAATAATCAATTGCATTCATTGTTTGGACATTCCTAAAATAAGTTGAAAAAATTAGATTAACATTTGAAACATCTTTATTGTAATAGGCCATTCTTAAAGCTAAATAAGCATACCTTCTTTTTAAAATCGGATTTATAGAAAGACTAGCGTTTTTTAATGATAAATTAATTTGTTTTCTCCTTTTTTTTAAAATTGATTTATGTTTTTCCCAAAGATCTGAATTGTCTTCATTAAAGCTACTGCATTTTTTAGCAAAAAGTAAATAATTATAAACGTCTAAATAGGTTGAGTTTTGGATTAGTTTAATTAATTTATTTTCATGATTTTTATTTTTAAAATCAGACTCAGTTAAAGAATATACTGCTTCGTAAATTGATTTTTTATCGATTTCACCTTTAAAATAATCAAACCATAATTTAATGTTTTCATCGTTTTGAATTAAGTAATTTGCAGAATTATTAGTTGCTATTACTGAAAATGAATTGGTAGAATAAAAGAATTCATCCATCCCTTTAGAATTAATAAAAGATGGTTTTAAAAGGCTAAATCTTACATCTTCACCATAAGGATAATAGCCACAAGCTGAAGTTCCTAAAATGTTAATGCTTAAAAAAAGTGTAAAAAGAAACCAATTCTTCATGTGTATATTGTTTAAGTTCAATTTCTTGTAAATGGTATAGAGCAATAGTTGATTGTTCATCAAAAATAACGTTTGATTTGATAATATCAATGGCTTTTTTAATTTTATTTGGAGTATTGCTTTCATATTTTATTTTATCCCCTTTTCGAATATAAATCTCATTAATAAGCGTGTCACACTTTATCGTATGCCATAATCCTTTTAGAGTTCTTGTTTTCTTAATAAAATCATTGGTTTGACCATAAAGAATTCCTTTAAATTTATTATTTTGATAAATATGAATTGATGAATAAATAGGTATTGCAACATCAAGTGGAAGAGGGTATTCTTTTGAACCAATTAAATATTTTTCTAATTCTTCTAATTCTAAAATTGAATTTCTATTTCCAGATTCTATGGGTGATAATAAATTATAACACATCAACATAGCTCTGTCAACAGGAAGAATGCCCATTTTATTTGGAAATTTATAAGCATATAATCTTAAAGTAGCTGAAATTTGTTGAGTTGCTATCTTATTTAAGTTTTTTAAAAATATGAAATAATTTCCTTTTGTGCTTTCTGTCCAGTCACAATCTATTTGAATTTCTTTTAATGTCGGTATTGATAACTTAAAATTATCACGATATCTTTTTAAAATCAAATAGTGTAGATTTTCCGACAATTCAATTAACTCTTTTTTTGAGCTGTTTTTAAAAACATTGTTTCTGATATAGATTGTTGGGATTATTTCAATTGACAGAATCTCGTTTTTAGTTAATTTTAATTGAGATTTTGCAGTTGGTATTATTTCATTCTCTTCATTTTTTTCGACCTCAAAAAATTTAACATACATTTTTTTTGTATCCAATTCTTTTAGTTTTTTTAGCTCAAATTCTGAAAGCGAACCTCTGTTGTTTTCCCAAAAATAAAATGCCTCAATTGTTTTAAGAGTTGATTCTCGAGTTTTCCAGAAAATGAAAACAAGTAAAATTGTAAAAAGAAAAATTATTTTTTTAATCATTTTGTTCATAAAGTTCAAATTTAATGAATTTGTTTCAAAAAAATATTCTATTAAAAATTCAAGGCAGTTTTATTTATTTACTTATTTTTTAAGGTTATTTATCTATTAATGTTAATTTAGTTGGTTTTTTTATTTTCTTAAATATTGTTATGTAGTGTGTTAACTCATTTTTAACTGAATTAATTTTTAGTTTCCTTATTAACATTTAAGATGTTTTGTGTTGTTTTATGAACATTAATTGTTTCATATGTTAATTTTATGTTATTTTAGCAACGTTAAACTATAAAATACTAGAAAATGAAAAAAAACAAATTATTCCTTTTTGGAATATTTCTAATTTTTCATGTTGTCGTACTCGGTCAACGTGAAATTTCCGGAACAATCATTTCGGAAGAAGACAATCAGGCAATTCCTGGTGCGAAAGTTAAAATCAAAGGAACCGTCGTCGGGACAGTGAGTGATGTGAATGGAAAGTATTCGATCACAGTTCCTTCAGACAAAGACACCTTAGTTTTCAGTTTTACAGGATTAGAAACTGAAGAATTTGGCATTGGTATTTCCAATGTTAT
>CANJKA010000138.1 GCA_947474675.1 Flavobacteriales bacterium | reverse complement strand
GAATTGAAAGCTAAAAAACAAAAAATAGTAAATATAAAGTGGAGAACTTTATTGTTTAACATATATTTTTTAAATAAGGAGTGCAAATATAACTTGAATTTCCATTCTTCACGTTTCATTGTGTACAATTTTAAATTGGTGCCCTCTTTGATTTGATTCTCATCCTTATATTTGTAGATTAAACCAGTTTTTGAAAGAAATAAAAGCATATCAAGTACTTATTTTTATGGCAGCAGTCTTGTTGTTGCTAGCTCCTGTCATGTATTTTGCTCCGGAAGGCGGGTATTCAATTGGTGGAAAAAAAATTCACTTTTTATCAAAACGAGATTTTTTAACTCCTAAGAAGCAAGAGAAAAAAGATATTTCTCAACTAGTTGCATTAATTGATACAACAAATTTAGATGAAGGATTAACTGAATCGACAGGTGTTTTACCATCTAGAAATCAGTTAAAAAAGCATGTTAATAATTCAAAAGGAGGATTAGGTGCTCCTCGTGGAGGAAATTTATCAGATGAAAGTACTTCAGATATTCATTTAACGCCAGGTGCAAGAGCGAGCTTGAATTTGTTTTTTGATAAATTGGATAAAGTGGCCTCTTCAAAAACGAAACTTCATATTTTGCATTACGGCGATTCTCAAATTGAAGGGGATCGAATGACATCTTATATCCGGCAAAGGATTCAAAATCAATTTGGAGGAAATGGGCCAGGTTTAATTCCTGCTATGAATGTATATCAAACGTTGGCTTTCGTGCAAACTTGCTCGCCGAATTTCTCACGATATAATTGTTTTGGAGGAACAAAACTAAAAAATAGAAGGTATGGAGTGATGGGGTCAGCAGCTCGATTTACGGAAGAAATTTACGATAGTCTTCAAATTGCAAATTCGAAATCTATTAAGGAAGCTTGGATTGAAATCGAACCTTCTCATAGTGCCCATAGTAGAGCTAGAACTTACAACAATGTTAAAATGTATTATTCTAGTTGCATAAAAGCTTGCGGCGTGAAAGTTTATCAAAATGGGAATTTAATTCACGAAGATAGTTTAATCAAAGACGGTAAATACCATGTTTTACCTTTAAGTTTTTCAACCAGTGCTGGTAAATTGAAATATGTTTTTACAAGTGCAATTAGTCCTACAATTTGTGGCTTTTCGTTAGAGGGAGATTTTGGAATTCAAGTTGATAATATTGGTATGCGTGGTTGTAGTGGAACGATATTTGGTTCCATGGACGGCGGAGTTAATGTTAAAATGTACGATGATTTAAATAGTGAATTAATGATTCTTCAATTTGGAGGAAATTCAGTACCTTATTTTAAAGATAGTCTTTCTGTTAGAAGATTTGCATCACAGTTTCAAGCTCAAATTAGAATGGCAAAAAGGTTAAATCCAACAGCTGCAATTATTGTAATCGGACCTAGTGATATGTCCAAGTTTTCAGGTGGTATCTACGAATCGTATAAATTATTGCCCTATGTGGTTGCTCAAATGAGAAAATGTGCCGGTAATGAAAATGCAGGATATTGGGATTTGTTTTCGGCAATGGGTGGTTTAAACTCAATGGTGAGTTGGGTTGAAAGCGGATTAGCTGGAAAGGATTATATACATTTTAGTAACAAAGGTGCAAGTATTGCCTCGCAAATGTTTTACGATGCCTTTGAAGCTGAATTTGCAAAATGGAAACAGGTACAGGTTCCATAATGAAATTGATTGAAAGTTTAATAATAAATAAAAGGAAACTAATTTTGAAATTAATCTATTTATTAATAAGTATTTATTCGTTTGTGTCTTGTGCTACAATTGCGCAAACATTTTCGCGTCATAAAGATACGCTTGATAACTATGAATATTCAGATTTTTACAACATGGATACTTCATTGAGATCCAAATATCCTTTCATACAATTTGATCAAAATGTTTTTAAATTTTATTCGCCCTTAAGCCCTAATTGGGAGAATTTGTATTTAAACATGCGTAAAATGGTGCATGAAAAAGATAGAAAATTAAATTTTTATCATTTGGGAGGTTCTCATTTACAAGCGGATATATATACACATGATATTCGTACAAAATTACAAATGACATGGGAAGGTGTTCCAGGTGAAAGGGGTTTCTTATTTCCTTTTGATCTAGCAAAATCTAATAATCCAGCTAATTATGAGTTCTCATCATCCAATTCTTGGAAGTCCTATAGAAGTGTTGGAAAAGAATTTTGTGAATTAAATTATGGCTTATTAGGAGCTATTGTAACATGTTCTGATTCACTTATCGATTTGCATTTTAGATATGATAAATCAGATGTTAAACCTGGGTTTTCCAGAGTCCGAATTTTTCATAATAAAGGAGAGTTCCCGTATGATTTTAATTTTGGAGAAATTCAAACATGTGTTTTAGAACGAAGAGACAATGCTGAAATTGGTTATACAGATATTTTTTTCGCAGATTGTATAGACTCTTTTGATTTAAAAATGAATCGAAACAGAGTGAAACCTTTCGATGTTCAAATTTCCGGAATTCAATTAACGAATCAGCAGCCTGGCATTTCTTATACAGCAATTGGAGTGAATGGTGCGGCCCTTTTTACATATTTAGAATGTGGAAATTTTGAAGAACAATTAAGACAATCTGAACCTGATTTTTTCGCTTTTTCTGTTGGTACGAATGATGCGAATGTTCCTTTTGATAAATTTGATCCGTTGATTTACAAAGCCAATTTGGAGAAAATGATGAAAATTGTTTTGAAAGCAAATCCAAATTGTGCGATTCTTTTAACTGTACCAAACGATTCTTATTATTTGAAAAAACATCTAAATAAAAACATTGAGCGTCAAAGAGACGTTATTAAAGAGTTAGCAATTCAATACCAATGTCCAGTTTGGGATTTATACGGTTTAATGGGTGAATTAGGTTCTTCCAAAACATGGGAAGATGCAGGATTAATGAAACCTGATAAAGTTCATTTTACGGCAATTGGTTACCATTTAAAAGGCGATCTGTATTTTGATGCTTTCATGAAATGGTTAGAACAAATGGATCATCAAAAACTAAAGCGAAAATAGAATGTTAGAAAAATTATTTTCTTTTGGTCATGGTCACGGTTTTGCTTTAAGCTTTACTCAACTCGATTTTTGGTTATTTTTCTTATTGGTTTTAGTTGTTTTTTCTTTGACTCATCAAAAGAAAATGATGAAAACAATTTTCTTTACAGCGATTGGATTGTTCTTTTATTTTAAAACGTCTGGAGCATCGGTTTTGATTCTTTCTTTTTCCATTATATTAAATTATTTATCAGCCAATCGAATTTTTAAAACCGAATCAGTCAACGGAAAAAAGGCGATTATGATCTTTACTGTTTCTTTAAACGTTCTGATTCTCGCTTATTTTAAATATGCTTTTTTCTTTACAGAATCGTTCAATGCGATGTTTCACACTGATTTCAAAGCATTAAATTACTTTGCGCAATGGACGAGTGGATTCTCAGGTTCAGGATCATTAGTGGATAAAATAATTGTTCCTGCTGGAGTGTCATTCTTTACTTTTCAAAGCATCAGTTACATTGTCGACATTTATAGAAAAGAAATTGAACCAGTAAAAAGTTTCTTCGATTATTCTTTTTTCATCACCTTCTTTCCTCATATATTATTAGGACCAATTGCACGAGCGAAAGATTTTATTCCCCAAATAAATGGACCTTATTCTCTAAATAAGAACGATTTCAGTTGGGCGATAATTCAAATTGTCAAAGGATTAATCAAGAAATTGGTCTTAGCAGATTACATCGCAACTCATTTTGTCGATAAGATTATTGATGCTCCAGAAGCATATCCAGGATTTTTAGGAATTATTGCTATGTGGGCATATTCATTGCAAATTTACGGTGATTTCTCTGGTTATACAGATATTGCAACGGGTGTTTCTCGTTTAATGGGTTTTAAACTATTTCAAAATTTCGATTCTCCCTACAAAGCAATTAATGTGGCTGATTTCTGGAGAAGATGGCATCGTTCTTTAGGTGCATGGCTTCGAAATTACCTGTATATTCCACTAGGAGGAAATAAAACGGGTGGTTGGGGAACGTATATCAGTACTTTTTTAATTTTCATTTTTCTACTTTTTATAACTAGATGGTATGAATTGATATTCATTTATATTGGAATAACAGCTTCTTTTTTATTGGTAGTAATCTTTATTCCAAGTTTCAAACAGTACATTCATCGTGATTTGAATTTATTAATCACAATGGTGGTAGGAGGATTATGGCACGGCCCAAGTGTAAATTTCGTCATCTGGGGAACAATGAATGGCTTGGCATTAATTCTATTCAATCATTGGAAAAAGATTAGTCCCTATGAAAACAGTACTTGGAAATTGACGCATTTTTGGAAAATTTTCATCACATTTAACTTCATTACGTTTACCAGAATCTGGTTCATCATGCAAGAAAATGGTGCTCCACTAGAATTTCTACATCACATTTGGACAGGTTTTGGATTCACATTAGCTACCTTCGGGAAAGTCATTTGGACCTATCAAGTAGTTTTCATCATCATGCTTTCAGGTTTTATTATTCATTGGTTGCCACAAAAAGTAAAAGCGCTGTATGAGAATGCATTTGCTAAAATGCCCATGTATCTCCAAGCAGTTTCCGTTGCAATTATTGTGATTATGATTTATCAAGCTGTTTCTGATGAGTCTAGGGGGTTTGTTTATTTTTTGTACTAAGCTCACTCGCCTTCGGTACTATTTTTAATTTTTCTTTGGAAAAATTAAAAATCACTCAGTCGGGTTCGCAATCATAATTCAAACCTACTAGAATGCTAATGTAGGGATGGATTAAGAAAGAGGTTTCTTTTTGAAAAATGAAAAAGCATTCAATTCGGTTTGTTTTCACCATTGAATTCTCCCAGTAACTTTAGCAGAGATTACTTGTTTTATAATCAAAAATTTTTGACTTGTCATAAAAATCAACATAGATTTCTTTGTGAATAAGCGTAGCAACTGTCCTCATCAAACCTTGGTAACGTAATCAGATTCAATCCTATTTGCCCCAGACTGAGTGAAAATGAATCAGCGCAGCGCTATTCATTTTTGTATCGAAGGCGGGGGCTTGATTACCATTTAATAATTATCATAAAAGATTAATTAATTATCGTTTATCGTTGTTTATATCCGTTTTTAATTTACCTTTGTAAAAAAGAAAAAGGTATGAAATCAATTCAATTTACAGCTCAAAAGACTGGTTTTCGAAATTTAATCTCTTTCGGAGTACCAATCTTGATTATCATTTCCTCCATTTTTATTGTAAAATCTTCACTGTTTAAATTAAATTCTTCAGCTTTGTCAATCGGGATAACTTTTGATTTGCTTATAATTGCTCCCTTGGTTTACTTTTTGTTAATTCGCAAATCTAAAATTTCTAAAAAAACAGTTTATACCTTATTTATAGCCTGTACTTATATTGCTACTTTGGTTTTACCGAAAGAAAATCAACAACTATTGACTTTCGTTTTCCATTACATTCTGCCATTTTTTGAACTTTTTGTACTCTTCTTTTTGATATTGAGAATCAGAAAAGCACAAGCAGTTTTTAAACAGAATAAGAAGAAAAGTCAAGATGTCTTCACCATTATAAAAAGCACATTTCAAGAATTATTCCCTAGGCGCTTTGCTTCTTTTCTTGCCACTGAAATTGGAACTTTTTATTACGGCTTATTTTGTTGGAGAAAAGTTTCAGTAATGCAAAATGAATATGCGTATCATAAGAATACCGGGATCATAGCAATTTTATATGCGTTGATTTTGATGATCGGAGTTGAAACATTTGCTCTCCATTTGTTAATTGCTCAATGGAGTATAATGGCTTCATGGATCGCTAGTTTTTTGAGTGTTTATTCCGCTTTATTAGTATTTGGATTTATAAAATCAATTCAAAGGCGATTTATTTCTATTGAAAATGATGTAGTTCATTTACGTTTTGGTATACTAGCTGAAACAACAATATTATTGACTGACATTGTTTCAATAGAAAATTACTCAAAAGATATTAAGGTAGAAAGCGGAACGATTAAAATGTCTCCTTTGGGTGATTTAGTGAGTCATAATGTATTAATTTCTCTCAATAAAGAGTATGCCCTTGTGGGATTATATGGAAAAAGAAAAGTGTTTAATAAAATTGTCTTTTCAGTAGATAACAATACTGAATTTGTGAATTTTCTTGAGAATTATATTATGAATTTAAAGTTTAAATTATGAAAAAGAATCAACTAATTTTAATAGCAATACTAACCCTTCTATTTGCTTTTAATTTTTATGAAATGTATCGAATTGTAAAAGAAAGTGGATGGACGTTTTTAAATGCCTTAATCATATCAGTGTCAATATCTGTTCAATTACTGCTAGTGTTGAGTTTGATGTTCAGAAGAAAATTATATTTCAAATCATGGATTTTAAGTAAACTGAATTTCTTTTTAGGTAAAGAGGTTCGAATTGTTCAATCTGAAATTTCTAAAGATTTACTTTTTGAAAAATTGTTAGAAGTGATTGAAGAGTCTGATTTTGAATTCGCCGATTCTAATAAAGATAACTTTGAGATTGTTGCTACAACATTTCCAAACTTTTTCACTTGGGGAGAAAACATGTATATTGAGATTAAAGCAATAGATAATAATAGATCTGAAATTACATTTACATCAGCTACTATTTTTGGATATTCATGGAATAGGAATAAGAAGAATACGGATAAGTTTTTTGAGTTATTCGAAGAGTCATTAACTATTTAAGCCAAGGATATGTCAATAATCGTAAATTTAGACGTAATGCTTGCAAAGCGTAAAATGCAGTTAAAAGATCTTGCTGAATTAGTAGATATTTCAGTTGTTAATCTCTCCATTTTAAAACAAGGAAAAGGAAAAGCAATGCGTTTTTCTACACTCGATGCAATTTGTAAAGCGTTGAATTGTCAGCCGGGAGATATTTTGGAGTATTCGAATGAGGAATCAAATAATTAATTTAAGTATGTTTTTTAACCGTAAGAAAAGAAGAATTGCTGAATTAGAAAGGGCTTTTGGTAAAGTAAAAACGGAAGGATTTAATTTCAATTATATTAGTCGTTATCATTGTAATAAAGATAATTCAAGTGCTAATCAAGTTCTGTCAGATCAAACGTGTGATGATCTAGATTTTGATTTATTTTTTACTTTCATAGATCGTACTTCGTCAAAGGTGGGTCAACAATGTTTGTATCAAGATCTAAGAACATTAACACTTGATTTAAGTAAAACGGAAAAGCGCGAAAAAATCATAAAATATTTAGAAGATAATCCAGCTAAAATCAATGAATTCCGTCACCTTTTGAATACGCTTAATTCAACAAAGGCTTATTTTTTGACAGATATATTTCAGAAAGAATTGAATGAAAAACCTAAATGGTATTTTTTAGTGCCACTGTTCTCCTTGTTTTCTTTTTTATCGGTAATATTTTCCATTTTCAATCCGTCCTTTGCTCTTTTGCTGTTGCTTATATTTCCTATTCACGCCTTTATGCATTTCGCGTTGAAATTACGTGTGAATTTAATAGTAGATTCTGTACCTCAATTATTAAACTTAAATTACATTGCTAAAAGAATCACAAAGGATAAAAATATTTCATCGTTCTTTTTAGATAGTCAGAAATCAATTCAGGCAATCGACAAAATTAAGACTAGATTATTTATTTTTAAAGATGAAAATTCAACACTAGATGATTTTTACCTTGTACTTTGGTTTGTGAAAGAAATTGTTAAAATCACCTTCTTATTAGAACCTTTGATGTCATTTAGTGCTTCAGATCTTGTTAAAAAATATGTAAAAGAAATTGAGGATGTTTTTTCATTAGTTGGCGAAATAGACATCATTTTATCGATAATTGCTATCAGAAATGAAGCTGAAGTTTTTTGTCTGCCTGCTATAAATTCTACTTTTACATCCATTGAATCAAAAAACATGTATCATCCTTTAGTTGGAAATCCAGTTGCTAATTCATTTGAAAGTTCTCAGAAATCATTTTTGTTAACAGGGTCGAATATGTCAGGAAAAACAACTTTTATTCGATCAATTGGTTTAAATTTCATCACTGGAATGGCATTAAATACCTGTTATGCAGAATCATTTTCTTGTCCAATTTTAAAAATTTATTCAGCGATTCGTATTTCAGATGATATTTCAAATGCCAGTAGTTATTTTCTGCAAGAAGTGGAGGCAATGAAATTAATAATTGAAGAAAGTAACAAAGATCAAAACAATCTTATTTTACTAGATGAATTATTTAAAGGTACGAATACTGTTGAAAGAATCTCATCAGCTAAATCAATCCTATCGTATCTAAATAAACCGAATAATTTTGTTTATGTCTCAACACACGATTTAGAGTTGACCGTTCTACTTCAGAATGAATATGAGCTTTATTATTTTGGTGAAACAATTTCAAATGACGAAATAACTTTTGATTATACATTGAAAAAAGGTGTTCCAGTAAGTGGTAATGCCATTAAAATATTAGAATTGAAGAACTTTCCTTCTATTATTATTAAAGAATCGAATGGGCTAGTAGAAGAATTTACAAAAAATCGTTCTTAAATTATTTACGAGAAACATCATTTTTAGATGATTCAATTATTTTTTTTAAGTCTATAGCCAGCAGTTTTAAATCTAATTTATTACATTTAATTAATACATATACTTTTTCTCCTTGATATGTTTGAAAAAAGAGTGTCCCAACTCTGAATAAATTGTCAGGAATAATAATATCTTCAATTTCTTGAAAGAAAATCCCATCGTTTTTTTCTGAAATATATCGATTGTAAAAATCTTGAAATCTGTATTTTCCAAAATCTCTTTGTCTTTTAAATATTATTTCTTTGTCAGTTATAAATAATTGAACATTTTCATCTTTTCTTTTTAGCATTTTTATTCCAAAATAGGTAAGAATTATTGAAATAAATAAAGATATAATGTATAAAGAGTGATAATCAAGATGTCTTATATCAGAAATATAGAAATTATTATAAAATAATCTTAAAAAAAAGATACCAAAACCAAATAATAAGAACGATATATTTCTTATTTCATTTTTATTAAAAGGATAGGTTTTTACTGTATCAGGATATTTTTCTAAAACAAAACTGTTGATTTCTGAATCAATAAATGGATTCTCAATTTTAGGATTATTCACTTCAATATTTAATTTTCTTTTTTCTATTTCTTTGGTTAATAGAATTACTGCCTCAGGTCTTAATCCTTTTGAATTTTTTGCTAAATTTATGATTTCAGAATCCGTATATTTAGCGTAATTTTTTTCTAATTCTTCAGATGATATCATTTTTGTAAATATTTAATAAGTGCTAATATAATCTTTTTAAAATACTAATTTGGGATTGATTTATCAAAAAAATCAACTTAGAGTTCTTTTATAAACAAGTGAAGCCACATTCCTCATCAAACCTTGGCATCATAATCAGAGGTAAAAATGATTGCCCCAGACTGAGTGAAAATGAACAGCGCAGCTCTATTCATTTTTGTATCGAAGGCGGGGGCTTATTGTAAACTCCTCTTAGCAAATTCCCACAAAACTGCCCCTGCGCAAACACTCACATTCAAACTATGTTTCGTTCCAAACTGTGGGATTTCAATAATATAATCAGAAGAATTAATAACATCTTGATCAACACCATCAACTTCATTTCCAAAGACTAACGCATATTTTCCTTTCGGTAAAGAAGGGACATTTTGTAAAAAAGTAGTTTTTTCGGCTTGTTCAATACTGCAAACGTTGATGTTTTGTGATTTTAATTCGTTTACCAAATCAATTGTTGATTCTCTGTGCTCCCAAATCATGGATTCAGTCGCTCCTAAAGCTGTTTTTTGAATATCGCGATGAGGTGGAGTAGCAGTAATTCCACATAAATAGATCTTCTCAACATTGAATGCGTCTGACGTACGAAAGAAAGAGCCAATATTATTCAAGCTACGAATGTTGTCTAGTATCACAATGATCGGAAACTTTTCTTGTTGCTTGAATTCTTCTTCAGATACGCGATCTAATTCCCAAAGTTTTAATTTTTTGTTCATTTTTGTTTGATGAATGTGGTGCGAAGATAGTAAAATGAGATGATAGATTTTTAGACCGTAGATATTAGACTTTTTTATTCTTCGAATATGAAAGATTATTCACTTAATTTGAACTTGACTATAAGTGAATGTTTTAAAGTTATTTTAATGAAAATGAGAACTATAAAAACAAAGTAAGTCAAGTCTAATGTCTATAGTCTAAAAATCTAATTTCTAAATTGTTAATAATATTCCCCTAATAACTTTTGAACTCAACGACCTTCCTGTGTACATTTACAGTGTTGAAATTTAATATCATAAGCATTGGCTAAGGAAAAGGAAAAAATAGTAAATGGAGTTGTGGAGACACCGTTGATGAAGCAATACAATGAAATTAAAAGAAAGCATCCAGATGCTATGCTTTTATTTCGTGTTGGAGATTTTTACGAAACTTTCGGTGAAGATGCGATTAAAGCATCTAAGATTCTTGGAATTACGTTGACAAAACGTAAAAATGGTGCTGCAGCTACAATTGAATTAGCTGGTTTTCCGCATCATTCTGTTGATACTTATTTACCCAAATTGGTTCGTGCTGGACAAAGAGTTGCGATTTGTGACCAATTGGAAGATCCGAAATTAACGAAGTCAATTGTGAAAAGAGGAGTTACTGAATTAGTTACTCCGGGTGTTTCTTTCAATGATCAAGTGTTGGATCAAAAGAAAAATAACTTTTTATGTGCTATTCATTTCGATAAGAAAGAACACGGAATTTCTTTTTTGGATGTTTCAACTGGTGAATATTTAATCGCTCAAGGTACAAGTGAATACATCGATAAATTAATTCAAGGATTTGAACCGAAAGAGATTTTGTTTCAAAAAAATAGAAGCAAAGACTTTACAGATTCTCACGGATCAAATTATTATACATTTAAATTAGACGATTGGATTTTTACGAAAGATTATGCGGAAGAATCTCTTTACAAACATTTTGGGACCAATTCATTAAAAGGTTTTGGAATTGAAAATTTGAATTTGGGAGTCATTGCTGCTGGAGCTATTCTTCATTATTTATCGGAAACGGAACACAGTCAATTAGGACATATCACAACTATTTCACGAAT
>CANJKA010000137.1 GCA_947474675.1 Flavobacteriales bacterium | reverse complement strand
ACTTGCTTTAATTGTAATAAAATTTAAAACAAACAATAAGATCAATGCTATTTTCATCCTTTCTAATTATAAATTATATGTAAATATATACAATAAAAAACAAGACTCCAAAAAAAAAAATCGATTAAAAAATTCATTTCATCGATTAAAAATAAACTTTAACAGGGTTTTTGAGCATTCTACTATAGATTACATAGGCTTAAACGAATAGTATTGAGTTAAATTGTAAAATAACAAGATTTAATTGTTAACAAACTAAAAATCAGTAAATCAATTTACTTTTAAATAAAAATAGAGAACAAAAACAAGAATTAACCCATAAATTATTATCAGATCTAAATGTTCTTTAAAAAATGGTTGTTGAATTTTATTCTCTTTTTTAGGAGGAATTTGAGCAGCGTATGCGTCCTCATACTTTTTCTTACCATTAGATTGTGGCTGAGGTTGTTGAGAAAAATCTCCTCCTCCTTTTGGATTTAAAAGTAATTGTTCCCATTGAAATCTAAAACCGCTTCCTAAAAAAACCTCATCTTTAGGAACAAGCATAACAAATCCATTTAACTTATTTCCATTAACAAAAGTTCCATTTAATGAATTTAAATCGGTCATGAATACATTTCCTTCAACATCCCGAAATAATTCAAGATGATAATCAGAAATAAAAGGAATATTCAAAACAACATCATTATCTAATGCCTTTCCTATCTTTAATAATAATGGTTCTTTCATTGGTTTTAAAATAAATTAAATCAAACTAATTGATTATTCATTGAGATAAAAATACTGAAATTTAGAATTGAATTTTCAGAACAAGATTATAATATATAAACATACTTTTGAACACCATATTCTATTTTGAATTAAATCTATGCCATTTGATTTATTTAGTGATAATTGAAATTTAAAAAATGTTATTAACGAAGATTGTTAATATTTCATTATAAATTTCGTACTTATTATTATTTATTTATCAAATAAAATCAGAACTTCGTGATTCAATAATTTTAGAACAAAGCAATGGAAAATTTAAACGAACTAAAAGAAAAATTAGCTCAATTACAAGCTTCTTTAACGGGTGACATGTTTCAAGACATGGATATTAAAGATCAAATTCACAACATTGAAATGAAATTAAATGGAACAAAACCTACTGATTCTCATTTTGACTGTATTGGTTGTGGTTCATAACTAAATTAACAAATTCTCCTTTTTTCTTTTTTACATTTTATAAAAAACAACTATGAAAACGTTACTAATGGCATTGGTTACAATGTCTTTATCAGTAAATTATGCACAAACTTTCAATATTGATACCGATGCTGCAGTAGTTAATTTCAATTATTTAAGTGAAGAAACTACTGGTACAATTACAAATGTAACAGCTACAATCAAATTAAATTTGTTGGATTTAGCAACTTCTAAAATTGAAGGAAAAGCCGATGTAAACTCTCTATCTACAGGTAATCCAGCTAGAGACAAGCATTTAAAATCAAAAACATATTTTAATGTTGGTGAATTTCCGATTATAAAATTCACAAGTAATTCAATCAAACTAGTTGGAGACCATTACGAAGCTAGTGGAACGATCAATATGAAGGGATTTACTAAGCCAGTGGTTTTTACAATTATGGTATCTGGAGAAACACTGACTTTAACAACTTCTATTTTCGCTGACGATTTTGGTTTAGCAATTAAAAAAGGAAAAGAAACGAGTGTTGTTGAAATTGAAGTTGTACTTCCTGCTTCCAAATAAAATAGTCTATATAATTAATGAAGAAGACTTTCTCAACATAAGAGGATTTATTTTTTTTAACCATAGGAGGCATATAAGGACATATAAGTGTAAAGTTTGAAAGATTAACTTGATTTATACTAAATTTCACATAGTACTTATATGCAACCTTATATGGTTCAAAAAAAATAAATCACAGATCTAGTGAGCCCCCCCTCTTCTTATTCAATTATTTTTAACCTTCGAAAACCTAAAACTTGTTCTGAAGGATAAGCTTTGATACATACTTTATCATCTTGATTTCCTCCTAAACAAAAGACTTGATGAGTAACTGGATCCTCATTAATAAAAATACTGACATGTCCTTGCCAAGAATTTTTCTTTTCTCTCCAAAAAATCACAATATCCCCTGTTTTAGGAGTCCCAATTACTTCTTCACCCGCTTGTAACCAACATTTTGCTGATAAGTTAGTCTTCACTTCTAAACCTTCCAAATTTACATTTTTTGCACACCAACTCATATAAGCTGAACACCACGAAGTCTCATCATCCACTACCTCAGGATGACCTATTTCAGAAAAAAATTGTAAAACTTTGGTATTACTTGTGTCTCCTGTAAAATCTTGTAACCCGTAATTTACTGCCGCAAAATTTAATAATTGAGCTTGATTTGAATCTATCTCAACATTGTATTTCTTGTTCAAATAATTCGCTAAATTTTCAGGTAAATTTTGGCTTTCTAAATAATTAACAACATTTTGAGACAAACCAATATAAACAACTTCTTTTGGTGACTGAACTAATGTAGTATCATCTCCTTTAATTGAATCAACTATACTTTTATCATCTACATTTGAGAATAAAAAAGTCGTATTAATAATTGACAATAAGAATATTATGTATGTTTTATTTATCTTCAAATTTATCATAAAGTTATTGTTTTAGAGATATAACAATAGCGTCATTATTTTAAATGTAACACTTTTATCTATAATAACCGCAAAAAAATTGGTTACATTTTAAATAAAATAAAAATCCAAAAAAAATCATTGAAAAACTTTTTTAATTTAAACTATTTATATAATTTAAATGGAGAATCAATAAAAAATATTAAAAAAAACATTTAATTAACTCTATTAATCTTATGACAAACAGTACCTTTGATACCATGAACACAGAAGCAAAAAAGCAATTAAAATCAGTCTTTGGATATGATAATTTCCGAGATGAACAGGAAGAAATTATTAATCAGGTTTTAAATAAAAAAGATATAATTGTTTTAATGCCAACTGGAGGAGGAAAATCTATTTGTTTTCAAATTCCAGCTTTATTATTTGATAATTTAACCGTTGTCATTTCTCCTTTGATTTCTTTAATGAAAGATCAGGTTGATGCTTTAAAATCAAATGGGGTTCATGCAGCATATTTCAATTCCTCTGTTAATGAGCAAGATAAAAGTCAAATTATTAACGACGCTCAATCGGGAAAATTAAAACTTTTATATATTTCTCCAGAAACATTGATCCCTGCTATGAATTCATGGTTTAGAGATTTAACAATTAGCCTTGTAGCTATTGATGAAGCGCATTGTGTTTCTATGTGGGGTCACGATTTTAGACCTGAATATACTCAATTAAAATCGCTTCGTACAAAATTATCGCATGTTCCGTTTATCGCTTTAACTGCAACTGCGGATAAAATTACTCGAAAAGACATTGAAAACCATTTAGGATTAGTTAACCCTATCACTTTTCTCTCTTCTTTTGATAGACCAAATCTAAATCTTGAGGTACGCGGAAATGTTCCAAAACAAAAGAAAATAGACCAAATATTAGATTTTATAGAAGCAAGACCTGATAAATCCGGAATTATTTATTGCTTGAGTAGAAAAGAAACGGAAGAATGGTCTCAAATTTTAAATGACAACAACGTAAAAGCGAATTATTACCATGCTGGCTTAACTTCAGATGAACGTGATAAAATTCAAACAGCTTTTATTAACGATGAAATTCCTATCATGTGTGCGACTATTGCTTTCGGGATGGGGATTGATAAATCAAATGTTCGCTGGGTGATTCATAACAACCTACCGAAAAACATTGAAGGTTATTACCAAGAAATTGGTAGAGCTGGTCGTGATTCAATGAAGTCCGACACCCTACTCTACTTCAATTACAGAGATGTTAAACTACTTTCAGATTTTGCTAGAGATAGCGAACACAGCACTGTTTTACAAGAGAAATTAAACAGAATGCTTGAATATGCCGAAGCAACAACGTGCAGACGTAAAATTTTACTGGCTTATTTCAGCGAAGTTCTGTCAGATAATTGTGGAAACTGCGACGTTTGCAGGAATCCAACTTCGACTTTTGACGGAACTGTAATTGCTCAAAAAGCATTATCAGCCATAAAAAGAGCAGATGAAAAAGCTGGAAATAATACGATTATAGAAATTCTAAGAGGTGCAAAAACCACAGAAATGTTTTCGAAAGGCTATAACGAATTAAAAACTTTTGGAATCGGCGCTGATTTAAGTGCTCAACAATGGCTTTTCTATTTAACTCAGTTAAAAAATATTGGCTTAATTGAAATTGCATACGATGAAAACATGCATCTAAAAATTAGCACTTTTGGGGAAAAAGTTCTTTTTGGAAAATTAACACTTCAACTTGCTCATTACCAGGAAAAAGAAAAATTATCTAAAACCGCTAAAGTTAAAAAACAACCATCAAGCCTTTCTCCTGATGAATTATTATTTGATCGATTGAAATTATTGAGAAGAAAAATATCTGTGGAGGAAAATGTTCCTGCTTACATTGTATTCAGTGATGCAACTCTTTCTCAAATGTCTGCTGAAAAACCAACTACTGAAAATGAAATGCTTGCTATACAAGGAATTGGTTTACAGAAATATATTTCTTATGGTCAAGATTTTATTGATTTAATTAAATTATTCATTAAAGATACTGGGCCTAAAAAAACAACTTTTGAAGAAACTTTTGACCTTATTCAACAAGGTTTGTTGGTAGATGATATTGCTGAAATACGAAAAATTGCTCCTACAACTGTTTATTCTCATTTAGCTAAATTAATGCAAGATGGTTTTCCTATTCAGTTTTCAGCTTACGTAGATGATTCTGATTTCCGAAAAGTAAAGGCAATACTTCCTACACTAGAAGACACAAGTGCTTTGAAACCAATTTTTGAAGCATTGGGTGGTGAAGTGGATTATGGGGTGATTCGATTGTCGCTGACTTTTATTGGGATGGAAGGGTGATTTTTTTGTTTGAAAAAATGAATTGTGTTGGTTCAAAACGATAAATCGTTTTTTTGATGTTGGGAATTGGTTGGGAAACGATAAATCGTTTTTTTTTGAACGATGAATCCCTCTATTTTAAACGCAATGAATCACTCTATTTTAAACGCGATGAATCGATTTTAAATTTAGACGCGATGAATCGATTTATTTTAAACGCGATGAATCGATTTTAAATTTAGACGCGATGAATCGCGTCTCTACGATGGTTTTTCAAACCATTTCCACAACGGCTCATCCGGCACGGGTGCCGTAATTTTAATTAATTCTTTTGTTGTGGGATGAAACAATTCTAAATATCGGGCATGTAAATGAATTGAACCATCTGTATTTGAACGTCTTGCTCCGTATTTAACATCGCCTTTTATGATACAACCTATCGTCGATAATTGAACTCTAATTTGATGGTGACGTCCTGTATGTAATTCAACTTCTAATAAGAAATACTTATCTGATTTTGCTATTAACTTGTATTCTAACGATGCTTTTTTAGAACCTGGGGTTTCAGTTAAAGATGGATATGATTTATTTTGTTTTTCGTTCTTCTTTAAATAATGAACCAAAACGCCTGTTTTTTCTTTCGGCTCTTTTTCTACAACAGCCCAATATGTTTTTTTTGTTGCTCTGTCTTTGAATTGTTCATTCAATCGAGTTAATGCTTTACTTGTCTTTGCAAAAACAACTGCTCCACTCGTTGGACGATCTAAACGATGCACAACTCCACAAAAAACATTTCCTGGTTTGTCGTACTTTTCTTTTAAAAATTCTTTGATTTTATCAGGCATGGTTTCATCACCTGTTTTATCACCTTGAACTATATCTGAGGCACTTTTATTGACAACAATAATATGATTGTCTTCATAAATTACATCAATCTCTTTGTTTTTCGAGTTATTGATCATTTAATATTGCTCATTTTCATTCGGAAAATCACCTGACTTAACATCCTTGATATATTCTTGAAAAGCAGTCATCATTTGTTCGTACAAATTATTGTATTTTCTCAAAAAACGCGGACTAAATTCATTGTTAATTCCTAACATATCATGAACCACCAAAACTTGTCCATCTACCCCATTTCCAGCACCGATACCGATGATTGGAATTGAAATACTTTTCGCCACCTTCGTTGCTAATTCAGCAGGAATTTTTTCTAAAACAATAGCGAAACAACCAGCAGCTTCTAACGCTTTCGCATCTTCAATTAACTGATCTGCTTCCTCTTCTTCTTTTGCCCTAACAACGTAAGTTCCAAACTTATAAATCGATTGCGGTGTTAATCCTAAATGACCCATTACTGGAATTCCAGCAGTTAAAATACGGCTAATGGATTCTAAAATTTCTCTACCTCCTTCTAATTTAACAGAGTGACCACCCGTTTCTTTCATTATTTTAATCGCATTTGACAAAGCCTCTTTCGAATTTCCTTGGTATGTTCCAAAAGGCATGTCAACCACAATCAATGCTCTATTACAAGCACGAACAACAGAAGAAGCATGATAAATCATTTGATCTAATGTTATTGGAAGAGTTGTTTCATGACCTGCCATTACATTAGAAGCTGAATCACCTACTAAAATCACATCAATACCCGAAGCATCAATAATTCTAGCCATCGAAAAATCGTATCCTGTCAACATTGATATTTTTTGACCAGAATTTTTCATTTCTTGTAAAGTGTGCGTAGTTACACGTTTTACATTAGAGTGTACAGACATATTTTTTTATTAAGATAATTTACAAAATTACTATAAATTTTGGATGCTTGAAATTTAATGCTTAATGTTTAATTTTTGAAGCTTAGTTTTGAATGTTTGATGTTTAATTTTTGATTTTTAATTTTTGATTTTTAATTACAACCATCATCAAACATTCAACATTTACAATTCAACATTTATAATACAGCATTCGTTTCATATTCTCTCGGAATCATTTTAGGACCTATATGAAAAATAGCATCACCTTTATTCACTACAGGCGCTTCATTTACACAAAAAACAAAACCTGCTATCGTCGATTTAACTCTCTTTTCAATTAAACCAAAAGGATCTGTTACCATTCCTAAAATAGATCCAACTTCAACAAAGTCACCATTTTTAACAGAGGGCTGAAACATTCCAGAATTGGGTGCTCTCAACCATTTATGATCTTTTATAAAAACAGCTTCTCTTTCTCTTGGAGTATCTTTGAAGTTACGCATATTTAAATGCGTTAAGAATCTTTTTATCCCATCAATTCCTTCGTTCACGATAACATCATCAATACTATCCGTTTTCCCCCCTTCAAAAAGTAAAATTTTCTTTCCTTTTTTGTGCATCGATTCACGAATAGATTTCGGAATATAAGCAGAATGAATAATGAATGGTGGATTAAATATTCTCGCTAGTTCTAAACTCTCTGTATCTTTAAAGACACATCTAATTTGAGCCATGTTATTTCTTTTAGCCGAACCAGTATGAAAATCGATCACATAATCCACATTTGGAGCGATCTCTTTCATGAAATGATACGCAAATTGACTTGCTAATGAACCATTTTTAGCTCCAGGAAAACATCTATTCAAATCTCGACCATCTGGCAAAACTCTCATAACGTTCAAAAAACCAAAAATATTAAAAACAGGTATGCAAATGATTATTCCCTCAGTAGGTTTGTTATATCCTTTACGAATAATTCTTCGAATGATTTCCATGCCATTAATTTCATCACCGTGCATTCCAGCCATTAACAAAACTACAGGACCATCAACCAAAGCTCTTTCAATAATTACAGGAACTTGAACAGGAGTATGCGTATGAAGATGAGCAACTTCCAAATTCAATTGAGCCCCTTTACCAGGTTTAATTTCCTGATTAAGAATAACAAACTTCTTCGACTTAGGAATCATTTCTTTATATTTTTCTCTAAATATTCTATGATAATACCAGCAATATCTTTACCGGTTGTATTCTCAATACCCTGTAAACCAGGAGATGAATTCACCTCTAAAACCAAAGGACCACGGTGAGATTGAAGTAAATCAACACCTGCAATTCCTAAACCTACCGTTTCAGCAGCTTTAATCGCTGTATCTCTTTCTTCATCAGTCAATTCAATAATTCTTGAAGAACCACCTCTGTGCAAATTTGATCTAAATTCACCTTCTTTCCCTTGACGTTTCATAGCTCCAACAACTTTACCATCAACAACAAAAGCTCTAATATCAGCACCTTTTGATTCTTTGATAAACTCTTGAACAATAACTCTCGCTTTCAAACCATTAAACGCTTCTAGTACAGATTGAGCAGCATTTTGATTCTCAGCCAAAACAACACCTAATCCTTGAGTACCTTCAAGTAATTTCAATACAACAGGAGCACCCCCAGCAGATTCAACAACGTGTTCAACATTACGAGAATAATTAGTAAAAACTGTTTTAGGAAGACCTAAACCTTCTTTTGACAATACTTGAAGACAACGCAATTTATCTCTTGAATGAACAATTCCTCTTGAACTAACAGCAGAAAAAACATTCATCATTTCAAATTGACGAACAACAGCTGTCCCATAGAATGTAACAGAAGCACCAATTCTCGGAATAATAGCGTCATATCCTTGCAAATAATGATCACCATAATACAAAGAAGGACCCGTTTGTTCAATTTCAATATTACATCTTAGATGATCAATAACATGTGCTTCGTGTCCTCTTTCAACAGCAGCTTCAACCAATCTTCGCGTAGAGTAAAGATTTGGGTTACGAGATAAAATTGCGATTTTCATATTCTATATATATAAATGAATGTTTAACAGTGCTTTTTCTTAATAATTTTAATCCTATTTCACTATTCTAAACTATATTCAAGTCCATTTTTCAACTCAATACAATAGAAGAATAATTTATTCTAATTTATTAACTGCGAAAGTATACTTATTTAGTAATAAAAAGACTATTTTACCTTTAAATTATTCGATAAATTAACTTTTCTAGTATCGATAATAAAATTCTTATTCAATAATTTTCGGCCAATTAATACTGGTGTTTTCATAGCTGAACGTTTAGAAAGTGAAAAAACAGTCAAATATTCTTTCCCAAACAATACGATCCTACCAGGAATTATATATCTAACTTGAGAGTGTCCAGTAGAAGACTTTACCTTTTTACATTTAAAATCTTTGAATAAAAACAATTCATCTGTATGCTCTTTCCTATCAGTATTCATAAATGAAACCTCTAAATATTTTCCATCTTCCTTTTCTACAATTTTTGCACTTGAATAATCGACACTGCTGGTATACGCACCTGAATCAATTTTAACTATAACATCTGTTAATCCGAAATCAGGTAAATCAGCTCTATCTTTTCTTCCAATTAATATTTGCTCCATCTGTGTTTTATTTGCTTTAAATATTATATAGTATCTCCATCTGAAATTCATCGGTGTTAAACTTCGGTGCCTGCTTCGCAAGTGTGATCAATTTTCGTTCATGACTTATTTCATATCTCCTTAACTTATTATTCTAATAATGTAAAATTAACTTAAATAGTAATTAACATATCATCATTTAAAAGTCTTTTTTAATTTCTAATGGTAAAATTAAGAAATCATCGATTAATTTACTAAATTTGCACTAGTAAAATACTCGATAGTATAACGAAAGTGAAAATATTTTTAAATAAATTCATTTTTTTCTTCAATTTAGTATGTTATTATATATTTAATTCGTAATATTGCACCCCGAATTACGCGGAAAAACAGAAAAAAAGGATCATGGATATTTTAAAACAAATTGAAAACGAATTAGTTGAGGTGAAAAGTTTCCCTTATTTCAAAAGTGGATACACTGTAACTGTTTCATATAAAATTAAAGAGGGTGCGAAAGAACGTATCCAACAATACCAAGGTGTTGTTTTACAACGTCGTGGTTCTGGTGCTACAGAAACTTTTACAGTTCGTAAAATGTCTGGAAACATTGGTGTTGAACGTATCTTCCCAATGGCATCACCATTTTTAGATAATATCGTTGTTAACAAAAGAGGTTTCGTACGTCGTGCACGTATTTTCTACTTCCGTAAATTAACTGGTAAATCTGCTCGTATTAGAGAAAAAAGAAGTTTTTCTTCTACTCAAAAATAAGAAATTTAATTTCTACAAAAAGGCTTTCTCTTTGAGGAAGCCTTTTTTATTTTAGATCGAATGGCGACTTTAAAAAAGAAAAAAACAATTCCTAAGAAACCAATTTCAAGAAAATCAAAAAGCTCTAAGTCAAAAAGTAAATCAATTCTTTATGGGTTTATAATTTTGATTTCGTTGCTTATTGCAACTTTTGTATACTGGGAATTTATTATTCCTCCAGTAGTAAATAAAATCTCCTTCTACAATAGCATTCCTAAAGGATACAAATCATTCGGAATTGATGTTTCACATCATCAAGGTGATATTGATTGGGAAACTCTTTTTAAAAAAGAAGAGTATGATACCATTATTCAATTTGTTTACTGCAAAGCAACTGAAGGAAATTCGCATGTCGACACAAAATGGGAAATAAATAGGACGACATTGAACAATATGGGAATTCCTAATGGTGCTTATCACTTCTTTCGATCAAAAGATAAACCAAAACCGCAAGTAGACCATTTCTTAAATTACTGGAAAAAGAGAGAGGTTGACCTACCACCTGTTTTAGATGTTGAAACGGAAGGTTTGTCGGATTCGGATTTACGTGCAAAAATGACAATTTGGCTTGAAGAAGTAGAGAAAAGAACTGGAATGAGACCAATTATTTACACTTCTTTGCATTTTTTTGAATCTAAATTTTCACATTATTTTCCTGATTATAAATTTTGGATTGCTGCTTATAGTCAAGAACCTGGCTGCATATTAGATAACAGAATCATAAATTGGCAATACAGTGAATCTGGTATTCTACCAGGAATAGATGAAGAAGTTGATTTTAATGTTTCTAAGATACTTTATTAGTAATTTGAAGCATGGTTTAAAGATTTAATTTAAACTAACGAGTTTACTTCGGTTATCATTTTCTCACTTTTCCTTGATGAAGAGAAAATGTAATTTTCGAAGACAAACGGTAGTGCCGGAGGTAAGCAAAAATCAAGGTTCTTTTCAAGGAATTTTTCACTTCAATATAGAATACTCATTGTTCTACAAACCAATATTTTAAATTAGTTATGTTAAAGCGCACGTAAATACTTTCCTTCACACTTTTTTTTGATCTTATGCCCTTAAGTT
>CANJKA010000136.1 GCA_947474675.1 Flavobacteriales bacterium | reverse complement strand
AGCGTTCATCCTGAGCCAGGATCAAACTCTCCGTTGTAAAAACTTTGAATTTTATGTTGTGCTCTGTTTTACTTCTAACTTTACGCTGTTTTTCCTTTTTTTCTCAATCTTTCAAAGAACTGTATTGTAAACCTATTTAAATATCATCTAAACAAAATTTCTTTACTTTTAAACCTTAGCTCGTTTGCTTCGGGGTGCAAAGGTAATCATTTAATTTACTTCAGCAAGCTTTTTGTAAAATAATTTTCAAAACCTCTTTTTTAATATCTTATTTCTTTTTGTGCTTCGCTCGTTAGCGGGCCACAAAGATACACACTCTTTTCTTATTAACAAGCACTTTTCAAGAAAACTTTGTTCAAAAATATCACTTTACTCACAAGTAGCTGATTACAAGTGCCTGAAATGTAAAATAAAATTTCATTTTTTTCTATCTATATAGATAAATTAACCTTTTTTACTAGGCTATATATAATGATCATTCTTTTTTTAAATCATTCTTTAAAAGAAACTTTATTCTTATAAACATGCAATCTAATAGCAATACAGCTTAATTTGGACAAATAAGAGAAGTGAAAAGATAAATTGATTTAGGTTTCGAAGTATACTATATAATAGAGTATGGAATTTATACGCTATTATATAGTATAAGTAAATTTAAATTTTAAATTCTAAAAGCAATAGACTTGATGTTTTCTAAAAGGCTACTTTGTATAGCGGATTCATGCATTAATCCATAGCGTGCTTCTTCACATAGCTTAAAAGCCTTTTCCAAATCATTGGTAATTTGAATTGAAACGTCTTTAGCAATGAGTTGATCCATAATATCTCGTTTACTTAATAAACTAGCATCTTGCTTCAACGAATAAGAGCAAATTAAAAACAACCCTTTCTGAATAGAAGAATAAAACTGATCTGATTTTGATTCGCGTATAAAAAATTCAGCAGATTTGATCTCATTATCGATGTCTTCTTTTCTTATTACAAAGGTTAATTCTTCGTTCTCAATTATAGTTGGTTTCTCTTTTTTTCTTTTCAATGCAATAAAAAGAATGAATAATGAAAGCAAGGAGAAAGCTGTAACCAATAAAATCGGAGATTTAAAAATATTTGTTTGGCGTTCCAACGGTTTCAAACTTGAATCTGCAGAAACTGTTAGTGAATCTTCCGTTTGATTTATAATTGGTAGAGCTTTATTATTAAAAGTTGCATTTTCTCTAATCACAAGATTCTCCGATTGCTCAGTTAAAGTTATATATTTCTCTTTCTCAACATCGAAATAGGAAAATGTAAATAATGGTAATTTTGATTTGCCACTCTTCATTAACTGAACATTATATGAATAAGTAATTTTTCCTTTAGAACCAGTAACGCCAAATGAAAAATCTTCAACAACAATAGGATCCCCATAAACCACCATACCTTCAGGTAAGTTTAATTTTGGAACAGATAATTGATGAATATTCCCTTCACCAGAAACAACAACTGTCAAAACCATAAAATCTCCCTGTTTATAGGAAGTTTTATTTATAGATCTTTTTATTGAAAACTCACCTACTCCACCATAAAAATCTGAAGGCTCATTTGACGGCAATGGTATAACGTCTATAGAAAGAGAATTTGATGTTAAAACATAACCTTCAAATCCATTTTTTAGATTCACTTTAAAAGGTTTAATATTTATCTTATCCGTACCAATTGGAAAAATCAGTTGTTTCGCATATTCAAAGAAAAACATTTGATATCCTTTAACGATTCTTTGGTCAAGCATTATTTCCTGACCATTTCCTAATTCATGTTTTTCAACTACCCCACTGATTTCAGAAGGCATGTCAGCACCTATACCAGTTGGCTTATAATGAGAATAAACTTTAGAATACAAAACAAAAGCTTCACCCTCATAAATCTTTGTTTTAGATTTACTTAAAACTCCAAATGCTGGTTTCTTTAATTGCTTTAAAGTTATCTCATCCGTAGAAACAGCTTTCACTTTTTCAATTTTAATAGACGCGATGTTTGACTTATAGGTTTTGCCTTTTGTAACATAAACTGGGCCTACCGTATATTCGCCTTCTTTCGTAAAACTCCCTGTAATGGTTTTATAATAGCTATAAGACATTTTACCTGTATTAAAATCAGGCTCAATCTCTGTTGATTCTGTTTCTTGATTTCCTTTAACGAAACCTACTGGTAAATTAAAATTAATAGAACCATGAATGTTTGTTTTAATCGTCAATGAAACTTCATCTCCCACGTCTGCAACCTTAGGATTAACAATAAGTTGCACCATAGGTTTCTGGGCCGAACAAAATCCGACTATTAATATAAATAAAATACTATTTAAAAAATTAAACATATTACCAATCTTTTCCTGATGTTGTTTCACCTCTATCACCTTTAGTACTCGCTACTTTCTTTTTTGTTTCACTTTCATCTTTAGCCAATTTATCCAATACCTTATCCATCATGTTTTTTGACATCTTTTTTTCTGGCTCTTTACCTTCTTCCTCTTTCTTTTTAGGATTATTTTTTTGCTGATCCTTTTTATCGTTTTTAGGAGGAGGTTGATTTTTATTTTTATCCTTCTGATTTTGATTATTGTCCTTCTTATCTTGCTCCTTTTTCAATCGTCGTATCGCTTCTGATAAATTATACCTTGTTTCTTCATCAGAAGGATTGTTTCTCAAAGAGCTTTTATAGGACTCAATTGCTCCCTGATAGTTTTTCTGATTCATTTTAATATTCCCTATATTATGAAATGCCTTTGCTTTATTAATTCTATTTCCATTTTGAGATTTACTCTTATTATACGCTTTTTCTGCGATCTCAAATTGTTTTGATTTATAAGCACACTGACCTATTTCACTCGAAAGATCTAAGTCTTTGGGAGCTTGTTTTTGAACACTATTATACAAATTTAAGGCTTTCGAAAAATCCTCGTTTTTGTACGCTTCTCTAGCTTCAATTAATGAGTCACGCCAATTTTGAGAAAACAAATTCGCAAATGGAAATATTAATAGTAGGAAATACAAAATCTTCATCATCAATCTTTGTTTAAATTAATATTCAATTTAATAAAACTACTTGGTATTAAGAGATATAAAAGCCAAAAACCAATTGTAAAAAACAGAGGAATTTGATATCTATTTTCAATAACATCAAATTGAGTATCATTCATTTTTCCCGAATCCATTTTATTAATTCGAATCATTAAATCAGTAAGATTAGGGAAAGCATCGTCACTTATTATAGAAAAGCCATTAGATTTTGAGGCTAATTCTTTAATAAAAGCTGAATTCAATTTAGAAATAATATTTTCACCTTTTTCGTCTAATTTATAGCCTAATTCTGGACGATTAGGATCCTTTGGTATTAAACCTCCATTAAAAGTACCTATTCCAAGAACACATAATTGAATATTTTTATCATTCATCAATTTTATTGCATCAGAAGGGTTTTCTTCATGGTTTTCACCGTCAGTGACTAGAATAATTCCTTTAGTCGTATTTGCTTCAGAGAACATTTCAGTTGATTTTTTTATCGCTTGAGCAATATTTGTTCCTTGGTTAGAAATCATTTCTGTTTCAATCTCATTTATGAACAACTTTGCTGCATGATAATCACTCGTAATTGGAAGCTGAACATACGCATTGCCTGCAAAAATTGAAATCCCTATTTTTTCTCCGTGTAAATTATTGACTAATTGCACTAATGCACGTTTTGAAACATCTAATCGCGAAAAATTTTTATCCAAATCTTTGGAGTTCATAGAATTAGATATATCAAGAGCAATAACTAGTTCTAAATTTTTAGTAATTCCTTGTACTTTTTTATTCCCATAAATTGGTTGTGCCATAGTTATTATTAAAAAAACAATCGCATTTCTAAAGAAAAAGAATTTTACAAACGATGAAAAAGATGATTTAGGTGTCATTAAAAACTGAAGAACATTTTCATGAGTACAAGTTACAATTGAATTATTTTTATGTAGTTTATAAAAATAAGCTCCTGTAAGTGGAATCAATAATAAAGAAAGGTTCAAAAATAAAGGATATTTAAATGCAATGTGAGCTTCAGATGTATCTTCATAATAGCCTAAAAAGCTTAGAGTTAAGAAAAATAGTAACCAAAAAATGATCTCCCAAGCAAGAAGTCTTGTAAAAATAAAATTTAATCGATATGCGAAATTTAACTTACTCATCCGACTTAAATAAAATTAATTTAAAAATCCACGTTATTATAATTAATAAAAATGCCCATTTTAAAAATGCTGAAGGAGTAGCAGGTGATTCTTTCTGATATTGTTGATCAAGCATTTTATTCTTCTCCAATTTTTCAATTTCTTTGTAAATCGATTTCAATCCTTCTACATTTGCGGCTCTAAAGTATTTTCCTTCTGTTTTTTTTGCAATATTTTTTAGTGTTTGCTCATCAATTTCAACTGGAACATTTTGATATCTTACACCGAAAATTGTTTCGATCGGAGTTAAAGCTTCTCCATAACTACCAACTCCAATGGTATAAACTCGAATATTTTTTGCCTTAGCAATATCAGCAGCAACTTCAGGTGAAACATCTCCATAATTATTAGTTCCATCTGTCAATAATATAATAACTTTTGAAGCTAAACTATCGTCCTTTATTCTTGAAATTGCTGTTCCTAAACCTGTACCAATTGAGGTGCATTCTTGTTTTAAAGAATCCCCACTAATAACATCAATTTGGTCTTTTAAAATTGTATGATCTAAAGTAGGAGGACAAGCTGTATAAGCTTCTCCTGCAAACAAGACTAAACCAATTCTATCCCCCCTTCTTCCGGCAACAAACTCTTTTGCAACTAATTTTGAAACTTCCAATCTATTTGGTTCAAAATCTCTTGTTAACATTGAACCTGAAACGTCCATTGCTAAGACAATATCTATCCCATTCTTATAATCCTCGTCTAAATTTTCATTTGAATTTCTATCCAAAGGTTTTGCTAATGCTACTATCAAAAAAGTTAAAACTATACCATTACTAATAATGATTAACCATCTAATTTGAGATATCCAATCAGTAGCTAGCTCTTCTTGATCTTCATTACTTCTAGAAAATTTAAATTCGCCTGTTTTATTTCTCTCATTTTTAAATAATCGAATCAAAACAAGCGGAACCAAAATAAGTCCCCATAACCAATTAGGAGAAAGGAATTCATATTCCCAAAACAATATGTTCCAGTTATCAAACATCTTCTTCTACTAATTGAGTTGTTGTTTCAACAATTTTCTTCGATATAACTGACATTCGTAAGGCTGTAATTTCTTCAGGAGTAGATTTAGCAAACTTTACCATGTCAGATAGATCTAAAATCTCAACAATTGTTTCTATCACATCCTTGTTTAATGCTTTTTGAGTCAACAATAATTTTGATTCATAAGTGGTTTTCTCTAATAAATTAATTCTAAAACGAGAAGAGAGATATGATCTCATGATAAAAGACAATTCAACATAATGCTCTTTCAATCGTCCATCCGACCACATTTTTAATTTATCTAAATTCTCAATCGCTAAAATTGTTTTATCTTTTAATGATAAATCTTCTATTTCTTCAATCCCTATCACTTTTTTCTTCCATTTCAAATAAATGAAAAGAATTATTAAAAGTGCAAAAATCGAATAAATCCATACCTTATAATCTTTATAAAATTGTTTTAAAGAAAAAGTGGCATCCGGAATTTTTACAAAAGACTCTTTAATATCATAAATATCTTTTCCTTTAATAGCTTTCACTAATTTAACCTTTAAAACTGCATTTGGAAAATCGATTTTTTTATTATCAATAATTACAGAAGTGTTAGGAATAGTGAAAGAGCCTTCGTCCCAACAAGTAGCTGTATATGATCCAAACCATTCATCCCTTCCACTAACAACAATTACTGTGTCAGAAAAGGGATTTAATAATTCCAAAGAAATTGATTCCTTTTTAGCTTTTTCATTTTCTTTTAGATTTCTTTTTAACGGGATTGCTTTCTGTAAAGCTTTGAAATTAATTTTTTGATCTTTCCCTAACGTCAAATGATATGTTAACATTACTTTTTCACCAACAAAAATTTCATTTTTATCAATTATTAAACTTCCAGTTTGTGCCCTTCCAAAAGAAAAGAACAAAAGAGTAAAAATGATATAGATATACTTTCTCATCTTCCTCTGTGTTGAAATAAAGCCATCAAAGGCTGAATAAAATTATCAGTTGTTGAAATGTTTGCAAAATCAATTCCTGACTTTTTAAAATCCTTTAAAATAAGTTCTTCTGAAAGTTCATAATTAGCCTTAAATTTTTCTTGAACCGAAGCTGAATTACTATTCACCCAAGTTTTCTTTCCTGACTCTGCATTAAACAATTGAATTAATCCCATTTTAGGTAATTCTGATTCCGCCTTATCATGAACTCTTATTGCCACCATGTCGTGCTTTTTCTTACTGACTTTCAATCCTTCCATGAAATTATTAGTATCTATAAAATCACTTATCACGAATGAAATAGATCTTTTTTTCTGTGTATTACGGAAAAATTTCAACCCTTCATTTAAATTCGTTTGCGTACTAGAAGGTTTAAATTCAATTAATTCTCGAAGTATAACCAAAGCATGTTTTCGTCCCTTCTCTGCAGCAATGTATTTTTCAACTTTATCTGAAATAAAAATAGCTCCTACTTTATCTTTGTTATTGATAGCTGAAAATGCTAATACAGCAGCAATTTCTAATGCTAATTCTTTCTTAGATTTATCCGTTGACCCAAAATCACTAGACCCTGAAACATCTATAATCAACATAACTGTTAATTCCCGTTCTTCCTCAAAAACCTTTACAAAAGGACTATTAAATCTTGCTGTTACATTCCAATCGATCGTTCTAACCTCATCTCCTAAATGATAATCACGCACTTCACTAAAAGCCATACCTTTTCCTTTGAACGCCGAATGGTATTCACCAGAAAAAACTTGTTTCGTTAAGCCTTTCGTCTTAATTTCAAGTTTTTGTATTTTTTTTAATAGATCTGTTGTTTTCATTTTTTTTCAAAAAATGGGTTGATAATTATCAACCCTTACTGTTGGGGTTGATAATTATCAACCATTACCAATCATGGGACCTCTACTTTGTTTAATATTTTGTTGACGATGTCTGAGGTTGTCATATTTTCTGCTTCGGCTTCGTAGGTTAATCCCATTCTGTGACGCATTACATCTGGTGCAATTGCACGAACATCTTCTGGGATCACGAACGCTCTACCTTGTAAAAAGGCGTATGCTTTAGAAGCTATTGCTAAATTAATACTTGCTCTTGGTGAACAACCGAAATCGATCATTGGCTGTAAATAACCTAGGCCATAACTTTCAGGATTTCGAGTTGCGAAAACGATATCTACGATGTATTGTTCAATTTTTTCGTCTAGATACACTTCTTTTACTAGTTGACGAGAGCGTTCAACATCGACTGCTGATATAATTTTTCTCACTTTTGAAAGTCCTTCAGGTCTAACATTTGATCGAATAATTTGTTTTTCTTCTTCTTTTGTTGGATAACCTAGAAAAACTTTCAACATGAAACGATCAACTTGAGCTTCAGGTAAAGGATATGTTCCCTCCTGTTCGATTGGATTCATTGTAGCCAATACTAAAAATGGTTTTGGCAAGAAATAAGTTTCATCTCCAATCGTAATTTGACGTTCTTGCATCGCTTCCAATAATGCACTTTGAACTTTAGCAGGAGCTCTGTTGATCTCATCTGCTAACACAAAATTTGAAAATATTGGTCCCTTTCTGACTGTAAAACTTTCTGTTTTTTGACTGTATATTAATGTACCAGTTACATCGGCAGGAAGTAAATCAGGAGTAAACTGAATCCTACTATAAGCAACATCAATCGTTTCAGCAAGTGTTTTAATTGCTAAGGTTTTTGCTAAACCTGGTACTCCTTCTAATAACACATGTCCATCAGCTAAAAGAGCGATCAACAAGCGGTCGATCATGTAATTTTGACCAACTATAACATTAGAAATTTCTTGTTTTAATTGAGAAAATAAATAATTCTCTTGCTTTATTTTATCGCTCAACAAGCGTAACATTTCGGCTGGATTGAGACTTGTATCTATTGTATCTGACATAACCTTGTTTATATGAACATACAAAGTTGTTAAAGTTTAGTCAAAAGAGCTTGTTTTTGCTGTTAAATAATGTTAACATTGACATCTTAAAAGGATTAAAAATTGTTAAATGGAATCACGGAATTGTCAAGAATGTAACCAAAAATTAGTCGGTAGAAAGGATCAAAAGTTTTGCTCTGATTATTGCCGTAATACTTTTAACAACCGTTTAAACGAAGACGCTACCAAATATATCAGACGTATTAACAATATTTTACGAAAAAATAGAAGGATTTTAAGTGAATTAAATCCGAAAGGTAAAAACACAGTTGATGGTATTACTTTAGCTGAAGAAGGATTCAATTTTCATTATTATACGAACGTTTATAAAACTCAAAAAGGAGCTTCTTACTTTTTTTGTTATGATCAAGGGTATTTAAAAATGGAGAATGATCAATATATGTTGGTTCAGAAACAGGACTATGTGAAATGAAAACAATTTTATCAATTTTATTAATATTCAATTTATTCATATCACTCAGCCAAAATAAAACCGATTATTTAATTGAAAATAGGTTTGATTTAACAAAAGATAATTTCAAATTCCCTCAAAATGATTTTAAAATAATTGGATTTGGAGCTTATCATGGCAGTTCAAAAACATACGATGCTGAACTTCTAATTTTTAAAAATTTAATCTATCAAAACTTGTTAGATTTTTATGCTCCAGAAATAAATTACAGTCAAGCTTATTATTTCAATGAATATTTAAAAAATGGTGACGAAAAATTACTTAAAGATCTTGTTTTATCTTTTCAAAAAATTGTTGTTCAAGAAGGTACAATTGAGACTTTTAATCATTGGAAAAACATCAAAAAGATCAATGATAGTCTAAATTCTAAAGATAAAATCAAGATTATTGGTTTCGACATGATCTTTGATTATAAATATCCTATTAAACTACTTTTAGAATTAACTGATAAAATCCAAAACTGTTCATCCAGAGATAGTTTGCAAAAATTGATTGGAAATGATGACCTAAATTTTGGAACTTTTAATCCAACTATTCAAAATTCAATTAAAAATTTTGTTGATGATTTCAATAAAAAAAATCTGATTTCATTCAATCTATTAATGACACTGTAATTTTCAACCATTTAATCAAAAATTTAGAATATACTTTTCAACCTCAATTGAATCGGGAAAAAATCATTTACTCAAACTTTGTAGATTTAAATTCGATCTTTAATTTAAAGTCAAAAAAACTATTTTTTAAATATGGATTTTCTCATATTCTCAAAGCTAAAGAAAATAATAGCACTTCATTTTTTTCATTACTAATTGAAAATCAAAATTACAGTAAAAATGATATTATAACTATAATGGGCTATTTGACCAAGAGTTCCGTATTATGGGACAAAAAATATGATAAAGATGGGAATTACTCAAAATTCACAACAAAGAAAGGATTTGGAATAGGTGATTATTGGAGAGAATACTTCAAAGGAATTGAAAACTTAAAAGAAACAACTATTTCAGAATTAACACTTTTCAGGTTAAATATGGAAAACTCCCCCTTTAAAGAAGGAACAGACTTAATAGAAATAAAAATGTTTCTTAAAGAATCAAATTCTAAGACATTAAAAGAAAAAAGAACAACCGATTTTATTGATTATGCAATTTTAATCAGTAATTCCTATAATCAAACGCCTATAGAAGAACTTGAAAACAGATAATTTATTGTAAAAAACAATCTTTTACCGATACAATTTTGTCATTTACCGATAACCTTAAATGTTTTTGGATTAAAATTTGTTATTTTGAGACATAGCTAAAACGATAGAATATGGAAACAATGAAAACACTATTGCTCGAAATTCATTTAGTCTTTAATTAGATTATTCTAGATGAAAATATTTTTTCTTCTTTTTTCTTCTCACACATTAAACCATTACAAAAAATAAAAGTCTTACTAAAAAAATAAACAGTATGAAAACTAAAAGATCATTATCGCTTATTATTGCTGGAGCATTTTTAAGCATTGCAATTGTTGGATGTAATAAAAAAGATACTTCACCAGCAACAACTACAGATTCAGACACTACGACTGCTTCTGACAATAGTTCAGCAGACGCAGCATTCAATGATGTCCAAAATATATCAGATCAGGCTGCAAATGGAGCTCTTGTTTTTTATTCTCCAACTTATAACGGTGATTCACATTTAGACGCTTCAACAGAAAAAACAAGTTGTGCAACGATCACTCACGATACAATTTCAGTTCCTCATATTTTAACAATTGATTTTGGAACAACAAATTGCCTTTGTAATGACGGAAAAAATAGAAGAGGACAAATAAATGTTTCTTATACTGGAAGATATAGAGATATTGGTTCAGTTCACACGATAACATTTACAAATTATTTCATTGAAGACAATCAACTTTTAGGGACAAAAACTGTAACTAATAATGGTTTAAATGCAAATTCACATTTAACATTTACAATAGTCGTTGATGGACAAATGATTAAAGCAAATAATGGCGGAACACACACTTGGCATTCTGACCGTGTTAGAGAATGGTTAGAAGGAGAAAGTACACCAGAATGGTTGGATGATGTATATTCTATAACTGGAAATACTTCTGGAACAAGTTCAAATGGTAATTCATATACATCTGTAATAACAACCGCACTGCATAGAGCATTAAATTGTCATTGGTTTGATTCAGGTGTTGTTGAAGTTACACCTTCAAATAAACCAGTAAGAACAATTAATTATGGAAGTGGTACGTGTGACAGTGATGCAACTGCAACTATTAACGGAACTTCGTACCCAATAACATTACATTAATCTTAATATACATCTCAGATTATTCTGAGATAAAGAGTTGGTTTAGGTTTAGTTTAACGCAGAAAAAGGTTGTCTTGAGAAATTAGGACAACCTTTTTTTCATTACATAATCTTCCATTAAGAAACCATTTCCTATATCAATATCTTCTTCGTAGCTTATTTCAAATCCTAATTTAATATAAAAATCGGTTGCTTTATTGTATCGATTTACATTTAAAATAAAATAAGAAGAATTATTCTCCTTTGCTAATTGTTCACCTTTTTCCATTAACAATTTCCCTGCTCCTAATCCCTGTGATGAAGGAAGAACATAGATCTTGTGCAATTTGGTTTCACCGACTAATGGAAAGTTATTTTGTACACCAATAAAACCTATATCTATTCCTTCATTTATCAACACATAAAATGAATGACCTTCATCATTTTGCTTACCAAGTGTTTCAAGATTATACATCCAATTCAACATATAATCAATTTGATCAGGAGAAAGAATCTCTTTAAAAGTATCTGGCCAAGT
>CANJKA010000135.1 GCA_947474675.1 Flavobacteriales bacterium | reverse complement strand
TTAGAATTAAATTAGGCTATCTTTAATTTAATTAGTTTTTCAATTTAGTGTTAATAAACATGTCATTCTTTATAGGTTAAACAGCACCATCTATTTGATTTTTTTGTTATATTTGATTTTTATCTAAAATTTGCTTCTATGAGATATTCAATTTTATATTTTTCTTTATTTCTTTCTTTGTTTATTTCTTCTTGTGGAGGAGATGATAAAAAAGCAGATTTAACAGCTATTGGTGGCAAAGTTTATGGTGGCGAATTTCGTTTTATGTCTTCTGAAAAAATTGAGTCACTATTTACTGTTGCAGTATCTGACATATATTCTCATAGAATTGTTTCTCAAATGTTTGAACCATTATTAAAAATTGATGTTTCAACTTTAAAGGTGACTCCATGTATTGCAGAATCTTTTACAGTTAGTGAAGATGCCCGAGTTTTTACATTTAAGATTAGAAAAGGAGTGTTTTTTCACGATGACGAATGTTTTGAAGGTGGAAAAGGGAGAGAGTTAACTGCTGAAGATGTGAAGTATTCCCTGGATATGGCATGTTCAGGACTTGATGTAAATAAAATTAGTTATCTATTAGTTGATAAAATCAAAGGGGCAAAAGAGTTTGAATCTAAATCTAAAAAATCACTAATTAAAGGAGGTGTTTCAGGTATTAAAGTTATTAATTCGTCTACTGTTGAAATTGTATTACAAGAACCTTTTGTCGGTTTTGATAAAGTTTTGACACATGTTAGTTTAAGTGTTTTTCCTAAAGAATCTTTCGAGAAATATGGTAAAGATATTAAAAACCATCCCGTTGGAACTGGCCCTTTTATGCTAGAAACGTATGATAACGATAAAATTGTATTAAAGAAAAATGTAAATTATTGGAGATCTGATGATTTTGGTAATAAACTTCCTTTTTTAGACAAGGTTGTTATGACCTATACTAAAAACAAGAGAAGTGAACTTTTAGCATTTAGAAATCAAAAAATAGATGTTGTTCTTGAGATTCCTGTGGAAGATATTGAATTTGTTTTTGGATCACTTGAGGAAGCTCAAAGTGGTAAAAATGTTAAACATAAAATTGAAACGACTTCCAGTCTTCGTATTGCTTATATGTCTTTTGCTTGTGAGAGTAATGAGTTTAAAGATGAAAGAGTTCGAAGAGCATTTAATTTAGCTGTTAATAGACAAGGAATTATCGATGATCTCTTAGAAGGTGAAGGTTTTCCTGCAAATAATGGATTTGTTCCAAATATGGAAACATATAATAATAAAAACATTAAAGGTTTTGAATTTAATCCTGAATTAGCTCGATCATTGTTGGCTGAAGCTGGATATAAAAATGGGGCAAATTTCCCAGCACTAGAGATTTATGTCAATGCCAAAGAAGGTTCTAGTAATCATAAATTATACAAAGGTATTGTTGCTAATTTAAAAGCTAATTTGAATATTAATTTAAAAATTAAATTATGTAATATTAAAGAAAGAAATAGTGCGATTGCTTCTGGTAAATGTAAATTATGGAGAGCTGGTTGGGTTGCCGATTATCCAGACGCAGAAAACTTTTTATGTTTGTTTTATAGTCCTAACATAAGTGATAAAGGAGGAAGTATTAATGATTTTAGATTTAGAAATATTGAATTTGACGATTCTTTTAGAAAAGCTTTAAAGGAATTAAATACGGAGAAAAGAAATGAATACCTTCTTAAATGTGATCAATTGATAATTGACCATGCAGCGACTATGCCTTTAACAACTGCTGATTTAATTGTAATGGTAAATGTTCGACTGAAAGATTTTAAAACGAATTGTTTAGAATCAATGGACTTTTCAAGTATTTACATAAAGGAGAAAAGATAATTTTATTGAAGAAAATCATTAAATATTTTTGAAAATAAATGTATAATTCCATCCATTTTCTTAGATAAACAACTGTTTAATTAATAAGGTCATGATGCAATTAAATTTAAATTTATGTTCAAATTAATTACTTTTCTATCAGTTATACTAATCCTCTCTTCTTGTAAAACTGAAGTAAAAAAGGTTATTCCAATTGAAAAGCTAAAAATTTCAATCCAAAAAAAACTTAAGTTAGCTTTAGATGAAGAATATACTTCTGACCTTGGAATTAATAAATCTGCAAATGATTTACTAATCGAATTTTACAAGAAAAATCTGTTCAACCCCAAGTGGATCAATGATTCTACTTTGACCGATGAAGGACAGAAACTTAAAATTATTTTATCGAATAAATTTCAATTTGGTATTCCAAACTCAAGATATACTTCGTTAAAATGGGGTAACACTAATTTTCTTCAAGATGAAATATTAATAACTACGACACTTGCTTATTTAGCGAATGATCTTCAATCTGGTTTTATTGAAAAGGATACTTTATTATTGAAGCCTATTCAAACTGTATCCCTTCAAAGATTAGAAGAGATTACAGATTTTAAATCTGATTCAACTTCTTACATTCGACAAATTGTTCAATTCGGTCCAGCTGATACTAATTATCAATTTTTAGCTGTTGGATTAATTGATTATTGCTCAAAATACCCTATTGACACAAATAAATTTGATGTTCAAAATTTTAAGAGAGACACTTTATTTGCCGAAGTAAAAACAAGAAAATCGTTATTTTCTAAGGGATATTTAAAATCAGAAGATACTGATAGTGTCACTTTTATAGAAGCTTTAAAACTTTTTCAAGCACATAATGGCTTAAGAACAGATGGATTGATTGGCACATATACCGCAATTGCATTAAGTGAAAGTACTAGAAATAAATTGATGAGAACTGCATTGTCAATGGAAAAATGGCGCTGGAAGAATGAATATCCACTAAAATATGTTCAAATTAATATACCTGAATACCTTCTTCGATTATATATGGACGATACTTTAAGGAGTATAAATCGAGTTATTGTTGGAAAAACAGATACCAAAACACCCGAATTAACTTCTAAGATTAGACAACTGGTGCTTTATCCATATTGGGTTGTTCCACAATCTATTACTAGTAAAGAGATTTGTGCTAAAGTGAAACAGAATGTCAATTATTTAGCGAAAAATCAGTATAAAATATTTAGAAATGACAAAGAAGTTGACCCTAAAACAGTCAATTGGGCAAAAGTAAAGGACAATACTTTCCCTTATAGAGTTCGACAAGAATTTGGTCCGAACAATAGCTTAGGAATTATAAAATTTGAGTTTCATAACAAGTACGGCGTATATGTTCATGACACACCTAACAAAGGAATTTTCAACAACGATATTCGATCATTCTCTCACGGTTGTATGCGTTTACAAAACCCTGTAGAACTAGCAAAATTTATTTTAGATAAAGATTCTATCAATAAAAAGCGAAATGATTTTACATCATTAGAAATGGATAGTTTGTTTCTATTAAACAAAAATTATAAAATAGACTTAAGAGATCCCGTTCCAATTTTTGTAGAATATAAAACAGTTACAGTTGCTGAGAAAGTATTGATTTTTCATCCAGATATTTATTTTCGAGATGAGAAATATTTGAAATTGATGAATTTTTGACAAAAAAAAAGACTGTAAAAACAGTCTTTTTTTTGTCAATTTTAAAACTACAAATTATCATCTCTAAACCATTCAGCAAAAGAAGTTGGAGTTTCTTCCAATCTAACATTCTGAATTACAATATTTTTAGGTAATTTAGGCTCAATTCTAGAAATCATATCCAATAACAAGTTTTCACATGATGGCTGATAAGGAGAATAAATAATTCTTTCGAAATTATCTGTTAAACCTTGAATTTTTGAATGCGGAGTATCATTTTTCAAGACTAATGTATGATCAAAAATATCAATTACATTGTCTTTCACTATGCGCTTAAAGTCAGTGAAATCGATCACCATTCCTTCTTTTGGATTTCCAATCTCTTGAATTAATTCACCTTTTAAGGTAACACTTAATTTATAGGTATGCCCATGAATATTTTTACAAGGTCCATCATATCCAAACAAGGCATGAGCCATATCAAATGTAAAAACTTTTGTAACGCGTATTTTACTCATTTTAACCCCTTTTATTTATGCTCTACCTAATTCTTTTAAACGTTGCACGTGAGAACGCAATGCATCGCCAAAAGTAGCTTTTAAATTATATGGTAAATTAAAATCTTTAGCCGTTTTTTCAACTATATAAGATAGATTTTTATAGTGAACATGGCAAATATGTGGAAATAAATGGTGCTCAATTTGGAAATTTAAACCACCCACAAACCAAGTAATGAAAACATTATTTCGTGCAAAATCGGATGTTGTTAATAATTGATGAACCGCAAATTCATTTTCTAAATTTCCTTCAGAATCTGGCATTGGTTGATCTGCACCTTCAACAACATGGGCCATTTGAAAAATTAGAGCTAAAATAAATCCAGCAAACCAATGCATAACAAGGAATCCTATCAATACTTGCCAAACTGTAAAACTACTAAAATACAAAGGCAAACCTATAATTAAAACAAGGTATAAAACCTTTCTGAAAATCATTTTTGCAAATTCAACAATTGGATTTAAATTTTGCCCTTTTGTTAATCCCAATTTGTTATATTTCATCAATTGAGGGAAATCATTATACGTTTTAAGCAATGTCATTAATCCATAAAAGAAAAATGCATGAATGTATTGATATTTATGAATTGGCTTCAATTCGGAATGTTCCGCTAAACGGATAGGTCCTTTTGAATTAATGTCTTCATCATATTCGTTTACATTAGTGTAAGTATGGTGTAAAACATTGTGCTGAATTTTCCAATTTAATACATTACTACCCAGTAAGTATAAAGTTCCTCCCAACAGTTTATTTACCCATGTTTTTTTTGAGTAAGACCCATGAACTGCATCATGCATAACACACATGCCTGTTCCTGCAACACCAACACCCATAATAACACAGTATAGTAATGCTAAAAGAGGAGATGTTTCAATAGTTAAAATCAATATAAATGGGACTAAATATAAAGAAAGCATTACCAACGTTTTAAACTTCATAGCGAAATTTGCAGTCGTTGCAATGTTGTTCTCTTTAAAATAATTATTGACATTTTTTTTCAATGCCGAAGAAAAAGTTTCCTGTTCTTTGTCTTCACTTGCGAATCTTATCGTTTTCATAATGCACAAAATTACAAAAAAAAAGCTTTGAAAATATATTCAAAGCTTCTTTTAACTGTTATTCACAGTTTTATTAAAATATTTTAAAGAGTTCCTCTTCTTTCTTGTTCTGCTTCGATTGATTCAAAAAGTGCTTGAAAATTCCCTTTTCCAAAAGATTTAGCCCCTTTTCTCTGAATAATTTCAAAAAATAAAGTAGGTCTATCTTCTACAGGTTTTGTGAAAATTTGCAGTAAATACCCATCTTCATCTCTATCAACCATTATACCTAAACTTTTCAAAATAGCTAAATCTTCACTGATTTCACCTACTCTTGCTTGAACATTGTCATAATAGGTTCCAGGGACATGTAAAAATTCAACTCCTCTTTTTCTCATTTCAGAAATAGTAAAAACAATGTCATCTGTCGCTACTGCAATGTGTTGACAACCTGAACCTTTGTAAAAATCAATGTATTCTTCAATTTGAGATTTTTTCAATCCATGTGCTGGTTCGTTGATAGGAAATTTAATTCGACCGTTTCCATTTGTCATCACTTTACTCATTAATGCGGTAAATTGAGTTGAAATATCTTTATCGTCGAATGTTATTAAATTAGCAAATCCCATTACATCTGCGTAGAATTTAGCAACTTCATTCATTTCTCCTAATTCTACATTTCCAACCATGTGATCGATATATTTCAATCCTGTTGTTGTTGGTTTGTAATCGTTTATTGAAGGAATAAAACCAGGCATAAAAACCCCTTTGTAATTTTTACGTTCAATGAATAAATGAACTGTATCCCCATAGGTATGAATTCCAGATTTTACGATTTCTCCATCTTTATCAGTCAAAACTGTTGGTTCTAAATAAGATTTAGCTCCTCTTTTGATGGTTTCTTCATAAGCACTTCTAGCATCATCAACCCATAAAGCAATTACTTTTACACCATCTCCATGAAGACGAATATGATGTGAAATTTCACTTTCAGGATCAAAAGGAGTTGTTAAAACCAATCGAATTTTATCTTGTTTTAAGACGTATGAAGTTTTTTCTTTATCCCCAGTTTCTAATCCTGAATAAGCTATTTCTTGAAATCCAAATGCTGTTTTGTAATAATGTGCTGATTGTTTTGCATTTCCAACATATAATTCAACGAAATCTGTTCCCAAAAGTGGAAGAAAATCTCCAGCTTCATCAAATATTTTTTCAATTCCGTAATTATAATTTGCAACGTTTGTTAAATCGTTTGTAGACATCTTTCTATGTTTTAATCTTATTAATGACTTAAATTACCTTCTTTTTTCCATGATTTGTAGTAATCTTTTACTTCAATATTCATGGCTGCTTTTGTGATTTTTACTGGAGAGAATGGATCGATCATTACTGCTAATTCATTCGTTTCTTTTTTCCCAATACTTCTTTCAATTGCTCCAGGGTGTGGACCGTGAGGAACTCCTGCAGGATGTAAAGTAATTTGACCTTGTTTGATATTATTTCTACTCATGAAATCTCCATCTACATAATATAATAATTCATCAGAATCTATATTACTGTGGTGATAAGGGGCAGGAATTGCATCAGGATGATAATCATATAAACGTGGGACAAATGAACAGATTACAAATCCAGTACCTTCAAAAGTTTGGTGAATCGGAGGAGGCATATGAATTCTTCCGGTTATTGGTTCAAAATTGAAAATTGAAAATGCATACGGATAATTGTATCCATCCCATCCAATTAAATCAAAAGGATGTGATTGATAAATGCATGAATAAATGACATCTTTTTTCTTAATTCTAATTTCAAATCTCCCTAATTCATCATGTGTTTCCAAATTCATTGGTAATTTAAAATCACGTTCACAGAATGGTGAATGTTCTAATAATTGTCCTGAATCATTACTATATCTCTTCGGTGTTTTAATCGGACTATATGACTCTGTTATTAATAATTTATTTTCTGAAGTATTAAAAATAAATTGGTAAACAGTTCCTCTTGGAATTACTAAATAGTCACCGTATTCAAATTCTACTGATCCGTATACTGTTTTTAAAAGTCCTGATCCTTTGTGAACGAAAATTAATTCATCCGCATCTGAATTTTTGAAGAAATATTCATTCATTGATTCAGTTGGAGCTGCAACACCTACAGCAATATCATTATTGAAAAATAAAACTTTACGACTTTCAATATAATCACTTGTTGGTTCAGCATCAAAACTCATGAAACTTAAGGCTTTGATATTATCTTCAATAGCAACTTCTGGTTTGATTGAGTAGGGCTCTCTAATTTCTTCCACCATTGTTGGAGGATATAGATGATACAATAAAGAAGATACTCCTGCAAATCCTTCTGTTCCAAATAATTCTTCATGGTATAATTCTCCATTTGGTTGACGAAAAACGATGTGACGTTTGTGAGGAACTTTACCGTGACGTTGATAAACTGACATACATTTAAATTTTATAAAAATGAATAATTGCTTTTACAAATTATTGATAAACAGTGTTTCAATAACTGAAGCAAATTTATGACAGTCTTTATTGTAAAAATGTGACAGAAATCACAAAGTGAAAATAATATGATTAAAATCATGAAACGCGTGAAATATTTTAATACGATTCTTAAAATAATATCCCTTAACTGAATGAATCTATTTCTTCATTACATTCTTGTATAATTCTAAAAATTATTTCACCATAATCTTACCTCCATTACTATTTGCTCTAAAGCTCGGGGAATACATACACTCAACAATCGCAGCACCAATAGTTAATTCTCCTCTTCCAGATGCGAAAATTTCATACTCAAACGTATGTGTTCCTTTTGGTAAGTAATCTATGAATATTTCTGTTGCTGCATCTTTGTTCACCTGATAATATGAAACAGTTGAATATTGATATCCTGAAAGTGCCTCTCTTGCTTCAAATCCAGCCGCTTTTGAATCTTTTAAATGAACAAATTCCATTGATCTATTTGCTGTTACTGACATTTTCACTTTTACTTTCGTTCCTACCGGTAAAATTGTTGTAGCTGTAATTTCTTCTTCTTTTCCATTAACTGTCCAATAGTAATGACGCTCCAAACGAATTTCTCCTTGTGATTTTACTATTTTCGACATGTCTTCTAAATATTGAAGATGAATCGCCCCAAAAACGGGTTGATCATTTGTCGTAGTTACTGTAACAGTTCCTTTTTCATTGACTATCTCTTTTCCTGTATAAGTGAAAGTTGATCCCGAATCGTTTTTAAGTGTTCCTAAATCTGTTCCATCCCCTAATAGAACTTTAACTTCTTGTGCCAATTGATTTTGGACAACACGTTTATTCACCAATAAAGCGTGACAAGCATTCGTCGTCGCTTTCGTTGTTTCCCAAGCATTCGTTCTTTTTTGTTGCAATAACCACAATTGCATCAATTGAACTTCTTTGTCTAATCCACCAATTGCGGTGAAAAATTCTATTAGAGCACTTTGCGTTTCAACTTGTGATTGATTCCAGTAATAACCTGTTTTATTTTCATTCCAAAACATTCCCATATCTGGACGTTTCGTTGCTCTGTCTAAAATTGAATTTTTAATTTTTTCAGCAAATACTTTATCTCCAGAACGGAATAAACTCATTCCTGCTAATGCTTGGGTATGTAAATTAAATTTCTTCCAGTCTCGAGTTAAACATTGATTATAATAGGTTATAACCTCTGAATTTTCCATATTGAAATAAGAACGAGCGACCATCCAATGAACATGCATTTCTGATAATCCACCAAACTTAACTTTTACTTCTGGTTTCATTTTCTTGAATTCATCCAGGTATTGTTTATCTAAGAAAATTAGTGCTTCTTTCACCATTTTCTCGTCAAATTCTACCCCTAATTGTTTCAATTGTCCAAATCCAGCAACGATATGTTGGGTAATGTAGGTGTTCGATTTATCAGCTCCGAACCATGACCAACCTCCATCACTTGATTTCATTTCATCTAATTTTGAAAGAGCTGAATTAATGTTCGCTTTTAAATTGTTTTCATCAAAAAGTAAAGATAAATGTTGACGTTGAACACTTTCATTTTGAGCTTCGATAACCCAAGGAGTTTCTGTTAAAATAATCGCTTTTAATTCCGGATTTTTCTCTAATTCTGACAAGAATGCTTTTGAATCTGATTGTTTCCAAGTCTCTATTACACGTTTAAATTCTGGATTGTCTTTAATTATTTTTTGAGCTAAAATATTCCCAAAATAACGAGAGAACGTTTGTTCCGCACATTCATATGGAAACTCCATCAAATAAGGTAAAGACATCAAGGTTGTCCATAAAGGTTGAGTTTGCATTTCTATGCTCAAAGAAATTTTCTCAGCAGTTGGAGAAAGTGTTTTTATTTTATCTAAGGTAAATACTTTTTCTCCCGCTGAAGTTTTAACAAATGCTTTTGACTCCGAAATCAACATTCTATTGGAAAGAATTGGCAATGCTTTTTTCTCAGCATCTGAAAAAGTTTTCCCTTCAGCTTCTATTAAATAAGCTACTAAAGACAATTTACCAGTAGGAATTGTTAAACTCCAAGAAACTTCTTTCGTTGTTGAAGCAGGAACAACTATTTTTTGTTCACTCATATCTCCAAACAAAGAAGTAACATCTTGTTCTGTAATTGGGTCGATAAATTTCAAACGAGCAAGAATTTCTTGACTAACATCTGACGTATTCACTACTTTTGAAGAGAAAATAAACACATCTCCTTCACGGAAAAAGCGAGGAGCATTTGGCTGAACCATCACTTCTTTTTTAGCTACAAAAGTTTTTTCGTAATAGCCTGCTTTTAAATCTTTCGTATGAGCCATTGCCATAAATTTCCATCTAGTTAAAGCATCCGGAAGTGTATATTCAAAACGATAATCCCCATTAGAATCTGCGTATACCGTTGGATAGAAAAAGGCCGTTTCATTGAAATTTGTTCGTGGGTTGGTCGGTTTTTCAGGTTCTATCTCTTCTACTATTGAAGAAAGATCACCTAATGTTATTTCTGTAACTTCAGGTAAGGTAAACTGATATGTCGCACTAACACTTCCAGTGCTAACTGGTGAGTTAAATGCCACCTTGGATAACATCTCTCTTGACGATACCATATAATCTCCTTTTCCTCTATTAAAAAGAGGTTTTAAATTAAAATAATACTCATTATGCCATCTTGAAACATTAATTTGAAGTGCAGAAGACCTTTGTTCATTCCAGTTCGATGAAAAATAAGGTTTAGTATAAAATTGATGACTCCAATAATTAGAAGCAAATTGATCTAAAGACGCATCATACATTCCTACTAAAAGCTCTGAATTTTTATTTTTACCATTGATATCTGAAACCGAAACAGACCATTTTTCTTTACTACCTGGTTTTAAATAATCACGCAAAGTTTGTAATTGTATCTCTAAATCTTTCTCTTTGTTTATTACAGTAATTCTTGTTGATTTTTGAAAAAGTTTCCCATTGATTCCTGCCATACACGTTACTAAAAAACCATCTTTTTCGTTTTCTGTTATTTTATATTTTAAAGTCGTTTTTTGTTTTAGCACTATCCATTTCCCTTCTGATTTTCCTAGAGAATTAGTTTGTTCAACATATACGTTTAATTTTTTATACGAACTTCCAATGATGATTTCTACCTCATCTCCTACTTTTGAATTTGCAGCGTTTGAAACCATCCAAAATTCACTTTGATGCTGAACTTTACTAAGTGGTTGAATGTAATTAAAATCGTGTTGAGTAACTGATTTTTCACCAGTTTCATCTATCGTAGAGGCAATAATAGTAAAACGACCTGATTGATTTAGTAAAAGTTTATTTAAATCAATTTCTTCAAATGCTTTCACTTTTCCTCTTACCAAGGTATCTGCAATGTCTTTTTCACTATTAGCAAAATAACGGGAATTAGGAAACTTATTTTGAAATTCACCGATAGAAAATGCCTGGAATTCTGCCTCATTTAGAACAGTTGTAATCCATTTCGGATTCGTCATTTTTACAATTGAATAATTAACAACAGCCTTATTTTGATCAACATCTTGACTATTTCTAACAGCAATTTCTATTTTATTTTCTTTTGTAGACAGAATATTTTCACCCAAATAAAGTGAAATGGAATAACTTTCTTTCCCAATGTACATGGTTTTTTCTGCCTCTTGCACTTCTCCTGAAATATCCGTTACAAGTGCATTAAATGTAAAATGAGAACCATACATGTATTTACTTTTAGCGGGGAGGAAAGTAAATGTAAAGTTTCCGTTTGCATCAGTAGCCAGATCAATGTTTTGAGAAGAATTTCTTTCATCATATTTTACATCGCACCAATGAGGGAAATAATTGTCTTGAGAAATTTGAATGTTTGTAATCGCATTCGAAATAGGATACCCTGAAAACGCTTTTACATTTCCAGA
>CANJKA010000134.1 GCA_947474675.1 Flavobacteriales bacterium | reverse complement strand
TTCATGAGATCTCCCGTGGTAAGACAAATAACTTTCATTCCATGTACCCGCAACATATACACTCTTGTGTCCGTGTAGTTTTTGGACTTCGTTTTGTTTAGCAAACTCATCCCACAAGATATGCCTGATATTATTCGTGTTCCTCAGGTCGGAATTTTGCATTAAGCTTCCTTCAGATTCCACTTCACAATGGACACCCTTGCCATCTGCTAATGGTTGGCAACTACAGACCCCCATAACGGACTTGCACCGTCGAGTTATTTGCCATGCACGGCACACTAGAAAAAAAAGGCTCAATTGATTATCAATTGGGTCTTTTTTTTTTGCATAAAAGAATCGTTATAAATTGCGATTTTAAAGAATAACTTCGATTTATATTTTAAAATTGAATTTGACTGAACTTGTTCAAAAATTCTTTCAATTGAATTTCGAACTGAATTTTCTGTTCCTTATTTTCTTGTGAACCTTCATGAATACTTCGATGAGCAAGTGTTCTTCTAAAATTCGAAACTTTAGAATTTAAATTGATTGTTTCTTCGTTGCAATAACAAGCTTCAAACTTTTTCCAAACGTATTCAATTGCTTCTTCAGATGGATGTACGCGATCTAATTTAAAAAAACGATAATCACGTAATTCATCAATTACAATTTCATAAGAAGGGAAATAACTGCACTTAAAATCAGATGTCAATCTTCTTATTAATTCAATTAATATTGCTTTACTTTGATTATTTTCTATTAATCCATCTCTTGAATGTCGAACTGGACTAACGGTAAACACAATTTCCAATTCTGAATTAACTGTTCTTATTTTATCAAGAGTAGATTTCCATTCTAAATACAACTTATCAATAGACGACAATTCTTTCACAAATTGATTTCCTGGAACTTTGTGACAATTAGCCACTAAATTTCCAGCATCTATTTTTCGATATACCCAAGCAGTTCCAAACGTTATATAAATAACTTTGGTAGTTTTTAATTCGCTTTTAAAATCAGATCTTAACTTAGATAATTTGGTAGAAAGTTCATTTTTAGAAAAATCAAAAACGGTACTGTTTGCATCCCAAGAAAGAAAAATATCATTTCTATTAAAAATTCGTTCCTCTTCTACTCCATCAATTGATTCCTCAATAAATCTACTTAATAATGAAGAATGAAAAACTGTCCCGAAATGATTTGCTTTCACATTTAATCCATGAAATTTAGCTTTTTCAGCCATTTCATCGGAAAAACAACTTCCTAGAAAGAGAATTCCTTCACCGTGTTGAAGGTTGAAATCAGCTTTTGGAATTTGTAAGTCTAGTTTGAAGTTCATATATCTTTCAAAACATTCCAACTTCCTCTTGTCCCTCCAACACGTTCAATAAATCCTTTTTCTTTTAAGATTTCCACATGCCGTTGAACCGCAGACTCATTTACCCCCATCTCTTCTGCAATTGCTCGATACCCAATCTTTTTATTAGAGGTGATTAATTGTAAAACAATAAGCTGTCTCTTTGTTATTTTTTTTATTGCACCACCTTTTTCGAGGATTGCACCACCTTTTTCGGAGATTGAACCACCTTTTTCAGGGATTGCACCACCTTTTTCGGAGATTGCACCACCTTTTTCAGGGATTGCACCACCTTTTTCGGAGATTGCACCACCTTTTTCAGGGATTGTACCACCTTTTTCGGGGATTGCACCACCTTTTTCGAGGATTGCACCACCTTTTTCGGAGATTGAACCACCTTTTTCGGAGATTGAACCACCTTTTTCAGGGATTGCACCACCTTTTTCGAGAATTGCACCACCTTTTTCAGGGATTGCACCACCTTTTTCGGAGATTGCACCACCTTTTTCGGGGATTGCACCACCTTTTTCGAGAATTGCACCACCTTTTTCAGGGATTGCACCACCTTTTTCGGAGATTGCACCACCTTTTTCAGGAATTTCGATTGCCTCTTTTCTCACTAATAAAGAAGTAGGAAATCTCATTCTAAGAAAATTGGCAGAAAAATTAAAACATTCTTTTGAATAATTTTCTAAAATACGCGGAATACCAGACCCTAAATGTTCTACTAAATTTAAATCTTTATAAATACGCATAATTTCTTTATTCCTAGGAACAGAAAAACCTTCAAAAAATTCATCTTGACTTAAAGCATCAGGTAAACCTCCAGCAGAAGTAATTTCAATTCTATCATCAAAAATTTCAAATTTAGGAGGAACTTCATTCGTATAATCGTTGTGTACAAAAGCATTTATAATCGCTTCACGCAAAGAAATTGGATCCCATAAATAATTAACTTCTCGTTCTTTCGATGTTATTTTTGTATTTGTCTTATTTTCTAAATCAATTTTATCTAAAACTTGTTTAACAGCCTTTATTAGTGAACAATAACCATATTCATTACTTTCAATTAAATCTACTCGTGTAACTCCCTTGTATTTGGCAACTTTAATTGATGTGCTATTTCTATCAGACATAAGATAAGCAACATAATTAAAAACGCCTTCAGCGGTTAACAACTCGAGATTTGAAGCGAATTTATCATTCAGTTCTATTCCATTTTCTTGGTAATAAATTTTCAGTTGAGCAAAACTCAACTCTTGTTGATTCGATTTAATTTTACTTATTGAGTTTCGAGTTCTTTTAGCAAACAATTCTTCAATCATTTTCGTTGTCATAGGCTCAGATGCAGTTCCAATTCGAATAAAACAACCTTTTTCAGACATTCCATTTTTTTTCAAATAGTATGGCTTTTCTGAACCGCTAGCAAGTGTTATTTTAACTACATCTTTTCCTTCCTTTTCTTCACTCATAACATCAAAAAGCCCCATACACGAAGGTAGTATGTTGTTTTTTAATCGATCTTTTATTTTTAATTGATCACCATCCGAATCAGAAACGCCTAAAACATTTCCCCTTTTATCAACTCCAATATACACAACACCGCCTTCGTGGTAATTCAAAAAAGCAACAATTTCTTTTTCTAACCCTTCAGTGAGTTCTTGTTTGAATTCTATACGATTTGTTTCTTGCATATTCAATTAAAAGTATAAAATCAATTCATCAACGCTTTCGCATTCAATAAAGCTGCTTCATTAATTTCTTCTCCACTCATTAAACGGGCAATTTCTTCTATCCTTTCTTCTTCATTCAATGCTTTGACATGCGTTCGGGTACGGGAATCATTGTTCGTTTTTTCAACTTTAAAATGAAAGTCCGCTTTTCCCGCAACTTGAGGTAAATGTGTGATGGCAATTAACTGTAAATTTTGTCCCATTTTCTTAAGTAATGAACCAATTTTCTGAGCTACATCACCCGAAACTCCTGTATCAATTTCATCAAAAATGATGGTTGGCAATTGTTTTTTTGTAGATATTAAGTTTTGTAAAGCCAACATTAATCGAGATAATTCTCCTCCACTTGCTGCTTTGTCAATACTTACAGGAGCTAATCCTTTATTAGGTGAAAATAAAATCTTGACGTCTGTACAACCAAATAAATTGAATTCTTCTCTTTTAGTGAAATCGAATAAAAATTGGGTGTCAGGCATTTTCAATTCAGCCAAAAGATATTGGACTTCTTCTTCACAAGATTTAGAAGACTCAACTCTTTTTTTATGAAGATCTAATCCTATTTCTTCAATTTCCTTTCTTAATTCAGCTACTTCTTTTGTTTTTAAATCAATTAATGTTTGAAGTTCAGATGTATCATCTAAATCAGAGGATAATTTCTCTTTCAATTCCATTAATTGATCTTGAGAAATTAAATTATGTTTTCTCAAAACTCTATTAAACTGATCAATCAATAAAACTAACTCATTTAAGCGTTTTGGATCAATCTCAATTTTCTCTAAATAATTTTCTGCTTCTCCTGAAATATCTTGTAATTCAACAAGAACAGATTGAATTCGTTGAGATAATTCATCTAAAACTACATCTACACCTTTCGATTTTTCTAAAAGTGTCTTTAACTTTCTCAACGTACTTGAAGCACCGTCTTCGGTTTCAATTGCAGCTACGATATTATCCAATGTAGATTTTAACTCATCCACATTTTCATTTCTTACCAATTCTTTTTCAAGGGTTTGATAATCATTTTTCTCTAAATTAAGCTCTTCTAATTCTTCTAATTGAAAACGATTATAATCTCCCTGTTGAAGTGATAATGCTAATTTATCTTTTAGAATCTCTAAACTTTTACGTTCAGAATTCCATAATTTAAACGTAATTGAATATTCTAGACGCAATTTTTCTAAAGAAGAAAGTGTATCTAAAACTTCAATTTGAAAATCAGGTTTTCTTAATTCTAATGTGTTGTGTTGCGAATGTATGTGAACTAATTGCTCTGTCAATTCTTTTAAAACACCCAATTGTACTGGTGAATCATTAATAAAAGCACGAGATCTACCTTGACTATTAATTTCTCTTCGAAGGATTGTTGGATTAAATAAATCAATATCATTGTTTTGAAAAAAAGCCTCCAAATGAAATTTACTTAATTCAAATTCTGCTTCTACTATAGCTTTATCTGAAGATGGTCCGATTACTGAAAAGTCAGCTCTTTCACCTAAAATTAAATTTAAAGCCCCTAAAAGAATAGATTTACCAGAACCTGTTTCTCCTGTTAAAGTGGTATATCCTTTATTGAAATCTAAAGTTAGACTATCAATTAAAGCAAAATTTTGAATACGTAAAGTAGAAAGCATTAATTCAGTATTTGTTCGTATTTTGAAGAATTAACAGGATCAATTTTCTTTAATAAATTAACCACATCTGTTTTGTCTTTAGCTTCAGCATCAAGATATAAATTTTTTATCTCATTCAATTTATCGTAACAAAAAATCTGTAAATTAACAGAATTTGGACGAGAAGCAGTTATTTTATTCAACTTTGTCAAAGCATCAAAAATTGCTTTTCTCCCCTTTGCTTTATCTTCGTATAACACATCAATTCCTTTTCTGTGGTATTCGTAATTACATTCACGCAAAGGTTCGAATAATTGGTGAAGAACATTATCGACCAACCAATATCTATTTCGTTTCCCTTTACCAGATGACTCATTTGATTGCCAACCAGCTATTCCAGAAGATTGAGCATTTGATACGATTTGTTGTGCTTGTGTGAAATAAGGCGTCCCTCCTTTTAATGAAAAAGAATCATAATCCATTCCTAACATGAAATAACCGTAAAACCCTAGCAAAGAGCTTAAATTATCTTTGTACCCATTTTTAGGTAAAATTAAAGATGTTCCACTTTGGTAAGAAATCTGAATATTATCATCCTGAAAATTAAAAAGTGTTGAATTGTAAGAAGAATTAAAAGCTGGACGAGAAGATTGAATTTGCATTGACCCCGAATAATTTCCCATAGATGGAATTGCGGTGATTTGAAGTTGAATCTGACAATTAATTCTTTCTTCTGTTTTGAATTTATCGTTTGTCCATTGCTGGTTATTCATAAATTCATACATAGCCGTTTTCAACTGATCTAAAACAGCTTTATCAGCAGTAGAAACTTCGACCTTCGCTTCAGTTATTATAGTGACTGTACAATTGAATTCCTGACCGAAAGTCAAAAATGAAAATACACAAAATATGATAGCAATTAATTTCATTTCAAATATTTTTTCAAATAATTAACGATGTCTTTCGCAACATTCGCTTTAGACATTAACTCAAAGCTAGTAAAATTATTGTGATTATCTAAAATAGAAATTTTATTTGTGTCAAATCCAAATCCTGCACCGTGATCTTCCAATGAATTCAAGACAATAAAATCAAGATTTTTTCGAGTTAATTTATCTTCAGCATACGCTTTTCCATTTGTTGTTTCTAAAGCAAATCCGACTAATATTTGTTTTTCCGACTTCATCGATCCTGCCCATCCTAGAATATCTGGATTTTTAATCAATTCAATCGTTAAATTTTCTTCACTTTTTTTTATTTTTTGTTCAGCAACATTTAAAGGTCTATAATCAGCTACGGCTGCAGAAAAAATTCCAGCGTCAGAATTAGACCAATGTTCTTGAACAGCGTGCAACATATTTTCAGCTGACTGAACTTTCACTAAAGTAAGATTATTGTGTTTCAAATCTAATTTAGTTGGCCCTGAAATCAAAACTACCTCTGCTCCTTTTCTAAGAATATTCTCAGCCAGAGCAAATCCCATTTTACCAGATGAATGATTTCCAATAAATCTCACAGGATCTAAAGCTTCATAAGTTGGACCAGCGGTTATTAAAATTCTTTTACCAACTAATTCACTTGAGTTTTCAAAAAAAGCCTCTAAAGACTCAAAAAGAGTTTCAGGTTCAGCCATTCTACCTTGACCAATCAATCCACTTGCCAATTCACCTGATTCTGCGGGAATAACAAGAACACCGTCTCCAGCTATAATTTCTAAATTTCGTTTAGTCGTAGGGTGAATATACATATCCAAATCCATTGCCGGAGCAACAATTACAGGACATTTCATCGAAAGATAGGTTGCTAACAATAAATTATTACATCCTCCATGAGCTAATTTATGGAGAGTATTTGCAGTTAAAGGAGCGATTAAAAAGACATCTGCCCATAATCCATATTCTACATGGTTTGACCATGTTCCATCGCTTTTATCCCAGAATTCAATTCCAACAGGATTTTTGGAAAGAGTAGCAACGGTTAGAGGGCTTATAAAATCACAAGAGGCAGGAGTCAATATACATTTGACTTCTGCCCCTGATTTTATTAGTAAACGAATAAGTGTTACAATTTTATAAGCGGCAATTCCTCCTGAAATACCGAGAAGAATGCGTTTTCCTTGCATCACAAATTGTATTATTTTTTTATTACTTCTGGATGACGTAAATAAATTTCATCATTCAATAATTGATCGATAGCCATAGAAACTGGTTTAGGCAATTTTTCATAGAATTTAGAAATTTCAATTTGTTCTCTATTTTCAAAAATTTCTTCCAAGTTATCTGTAGAAGATGCAAATTCTTGCAATTTTTGAGTTAACTCTTCTTTTAATTCAGTACTAATTTGGTTAGAACGTCTAGACATAGCTACGATAGATTCATAGATATTTCCAGTTACTTTTTCAATGTGAACAGTGTCTCTTGTAATTGTTGAACGTTCTGCTGTGCTGTTTTTAAAATTCATATATATATATTATGAGTTGTTCTTTTTATTTTGTTATTGTCAATAATTGAAGTCCTTTTTCCATTTCATCGCTTATTGAGTTTACCTCACGCTTGTATTTAGAATTCGGAAATTCAGTTACAAAATTACGATATCTTTCCAAAGTTTCCTCTATTCTTACCTTTTTTTTCGTCTCAATACTGTTTTTAGACAAAAAATAGGATGAATTAACTAAAATAAAACTGATTTCTTCTTTGTATTTAGAGCCTGGATAATCCTCCATAAAAGTTTGAGAAGTCATGATAGCAGACTTATAATTTTCAGTTTTTGAATACAACTTAACTGTCTCATAATCTTTCGTTTCCAATTTAAATCTAAGACGATCCATTTCATGATTGCAGGAATCTACTAATTCAGAATTTGGAAATCTATTGATAAATTGTTGCAAATCATTGATCGCTAATTCAGTATCATTTTGATCTAAAGAAAATTCAGGGGAATTTTCTACAGAACACAAAACAGATAAAAATAAAGCCTCCTCAGCATGAATACTTGTTGTAAAACGTTCATAAAATGAATTGAAATAATATCCTGCCATCGAATAATCCTTTTCAAAATAATACGCTTTTCCAAGACGATAATAGGCTAATTCACCTTCAGCAGTTCTCGGAACTCGTTGATAAATCTGTTCGTATAAAGCAACTGAACGCATGTATTTTCCATCATCGTAATTTTCACCTGCTACTCTAAATTTATCTTCGTAATTGTCTCCCTTTACAACTTTATTGTAACCTGAACAACTAGAAAGAATTACTAAACTTAGAATTAGATTAAAGAATATTATTTTTTTCATTGAAACAAAGGTAAAAGAAATCGTGTTAAGAAGTGTTAAAGAACGAAAATATTTTTTAATTAAAGGTAAAAGATTGAGGTTGATGTTGAGGAGTAATAAAAAAAAGCCTGTCCATTAATTTTAGACAGGCTTAGGTGAATTACTTTTTACATCCACAACCACAAGTGTTTTTTGGCTGTTCTGGTTCTACTCCACATAGGCAAGGATCACATGTACAAGGATCGCACGTACATTTTGGATTGTCACATCTACCGTTTTTATTTAAAGTTTCCATTTTGTTATAAGTTTAAATTAATAATTGATTTGTATAACAAAGATATAGCGGATGAGGTTCGTTTTTTTTACAAGACATCGTGCAAAATGTACATAATTTTTAGATTTTATTGAGACAAAAGACTGCAAGACTTTAGACCGCTTCGCTTAAAGACTGATTTATAAACAAAGAAATTTAAAGAGTAATCCTTTTATTTAGCAAGCTCATCCATCTTTAAGCGAAGCGATCTTTCATCTTGCAGTCTTTTATCTATCATCTAAAAATCTAATGTCATCCTAGCAACTTCTCCACTTTTCTTGAAAGCCGATGGTGTAATCCCAGTTGTTTTTTTGAATTGGGTTGAAAGATGATGTACGCTACTAAATCCCAATTGAAATGCGATTTCAATGATCGACAGTTGATCATAACTCAATAATTCTTTTACTTTCTCTATTCGTTGAAGAATAAAAAATTGTTCAATGGTCACTCCTTCAATTGACGAAAACAAATTGCTTAAATAGGAATAATCGTAATCTATTTTAGCAACAATATAATCTGACAAATTCCCTCTTTTCTCATTTTGAAGTTCTAAAACATAGGAAAGAACAAGCTTTTTAATTTTATCAACTAACTGATTACTGCGGTTATCAATTAACTCAAAACCATTCTTATTTAATTCTATTTCAAAGTTGTTTAAGGTTTTATCTGACAGTTTTTCTTTCAAAATAATTTCACCCAATTGCACATCTAAATAAGAAATCTCTAAAGTTTCAGCAATTGATTTGACAGCTGTAATACAACGTGGACAAACCATATTTTTGATGTTTAGAGTTTGATTTTTCATCATCTAGACAATATTAATTAAGAACTAAAAACTCACTGATACAAAGTTAATTCTATTTACTTCAATTTCTATTTTTTCTTTTACTATTTCATCGTTCAAATAAAGACCAAATTCCCTTAAAATTTTATACATTCGCTAAATAAAAAATAATTCATACATGAAAAAACATACTTTCGCACAGAAATTCAGATACAAGTTCGATAATTTAATGAGTAAAGGTCCAATTGCTATGATTTCCCTTTTGGCAATACTTTCTATTTTAATTGTTATTGTTTCTGGAAGTATCATTTATGTTTTTCATTTTTCGCCTGAAGGAGATAAATCGTTGGATTTTAGTGAAGGATTGTGGCAAAGTTTAATGCGTGCTTTAGACGCTGGAGCTGTTGGGGCTGATTCAGATTGGACCTTCCGGTTAATTGCCTTTATTGTGACGGTTGGTGGAATCTTTATTTTATCAACGTTAATTGGCGTTCTTAGTAGCGGAATTGAAAGCAAATTGGATGACTTAAGAAAAGGGAAAAGTTTAGTTATTGAAAAAAATCACACGCTTATTCTTGGATGGTCTACTAAAATTTTCACGATTATATCTGAATTAATTATTGCAAATGAGAATTCTAAAAATCCTCGAATTGTCATTTTAGCGGACATGGATAAAGTGGAAATGGAGGATGAAATTCGAAATAAAATTGAAAATTTTAAAAACACAAAAGTCATTTGTCGTAAAGGAAATCCAAATGATTTAGTCGAATTAGATATTTCAAATCCTCAACAATCGAAATCTATTATTATCCTAGCTTCTGACATTGGAAATTCTGATCCATTGACGATTAAGACAATATTAGCAATAACAAATAATCCAGAAAGAAGAAACGAACCATACCACATTGTTGCTGAAATTAAGGATGTGAAAAATGTTGAAGTTGCCAAAATGGTTGGTAAAAATGAAATTGAAATCATTTTAACAGATGATGTAATCGGTAGAATAATAGTTCAAACTTCTCGTCAAAGTGGTTTAAGTATTGTTTATACGGAATTAATGGATTTCGATGGAGCTGAAATATACTTTGGTACTGAAGAGTCATTAATCGGAAAAACATATGGAGAAGCTATTTTTTCATACAAAGATTCTACTGTACTCGGTTTACAGCATGCTGACAATTCACTTAAAATAAATCCTTCTATGGATTATAAATTAATAGAAGGTGATAAAATCATTGCAATTACAGAAGACGACGACACATTAATTGTTTCTGCTAACTCAAATAATCAAATCAACGAAGAATTGATTCAAAATTTAGATTCAAGTAAAATTGAAACGGAAAGGATCTTGCTTTTAGGATGGAATAAACGTGCGATGGTTATTATTCGAGAAATGGACAAATATGTTGCTCCAAATTCCTACATGAAAATCGTTTCATCTTTTGATTCTGATGAAGAAAACATTCAAAAAATCGCAAAAACTTTAAAAAACATTAAACTAGAATTTCAAATTGACGACACAACTTCTCGCGAAGTGATTGATGAATTAGATATCACTTCTTACGATAGTATTCAAGTACTTTGTTACAAAGAAGAAATGGAAATTCAAGATGCGGATGCACAAACATTGATTACTCTATTACACATCAGAAGAATTTGTGAAGAAACAGGAAAAGACATGAAAATTGTCAGCGAAATGTTAGATTTAAGAAATCGAAACTTAGCTGAAGTAACGAAAGCAGATGATTTTATCGTAAGTGATGAATTAATAAGCTTATTAATGTCTCAAGTTTCTGAAAACAAATTTTTAATGGATGTTTTCGATGATTTATTCAATGAAAGCGGAAGTGAAATATATTTAAAACCAATTGAAGATTATATAAAACTAGATCAAGAAATGAATTTTTACACGATTCTTGAAAGTGCTAAAAGAAAAGGTCATACTGCTATTGGTTATCGGGTTAATACATTAGTCGGAGATAATACTCAAAAATATGGCATTGTTTTAAATCCTGATAAATCGAAAGTAATTAAGTTCTCTAAAAATGATCGAATCATTGTTTTGGCAGAAGATTGAAAGTAAAAATATGACTCTAGAAAAACTAAAATTCCCAATTGGACATTACGTAAAACCTCAGCTTATAACAAAAGATATATTAGCTGTTTATATTCAAGATATTTCCTCTTTTCCTGAAAGATTAAAACGAGAAGTCAACCATTTAACAGAAGCTCAACTTGATACTGAATATAGACCTGGAAGCTGGACAATTAGACAAGTTGTACATCATTGCGCTGACAGTCACATGAACAGTTTGATTCGTTTTAAATTGACCTTAACGGAAGAAAAACCAATTGTAAAACCTTATTTTGAGGAACGTTGGGCAGAATTGATCGACAGTAAAAATTTTCCGATTGAGAGTTCATTTCAAATCTTAGAAGGAATTCATACACGCTGGACTATTCTTTTAAGTAACTTGACAACTAAAGACTTGGAAAGAACTTTTATTCATCCAGAACATGGACTCGAATTTCGATTGGATGAAAATATTGGAATCTATTCTTGGCATTGTAATCATCATTTGGCACATATT
>CANJKA010000133.1 GCA_947474675.1 Flavobacteriales bacterium | reverse complement strand
TTTATTTCTAGGTAATTTTGTTCTGAGGTCATGTTTTCAACAATAAAATTCAGAACAAATATACCTAAATTATTACTTTATTTAGCGGGATTACTTTATTTTGAGGTGCTGGATATCAAAAGAATAATTTTATGATCTTCGCTTCGGGATGAAATTACTATTTACAAAGAAAGGTAATCTATCCGCTATCATTTCCTACTTTTTAGCATTATTCGCAAAAGCTCATGAGATCGCTTCGCTAAGTTATCCCTAAAAAGTAGGCAAAAAAGTCTAGCACTTAACAAATTAAATTACCCTTTACGATTTAAAAAGTGAAATTTCAAAAACTCATCCCGATGAAAAATCGGGACTCAAACAGTTCGAAATTCTTTCACTTTTTTAATCTATGGGTCCCAATTGAATTTCTTAGGTGCGGGATTTTGCTTCGAAATTCAGATTTTATTAACCCAATAAAAATTCTAATGTATATATTAGTACCTCAAAATAATTTTAACCCTATAAGTTCTAAAGAAATATTATTACTTAATTACATAACGTAAAGAAAAAGCAAAATCAAAATAACTTCCTCTACCATTAATGATGTCAAAATAAGGTTTTAGATCTACACCAGCAGTAAAAGGAAGTTCAGTAAATTGATATTCTAATCCAATAATTGCATCAAGACCAACTGAAATGTAATTATCTTTATAAGTTCCTGAATGCCAATTACCATGTTTATCATAATAACCATTTCCATTATATCCATTATACCCATAAGAATAATATGAATATGATCCTATGTGTGCACCTACTCCGTAAAAATAATCGAATCCTTTAGCATTTGGTAGTGGCTTTTGAATTTCATATAATCCAGTAATTCTAAAACTTCTATTTCCAAAACCATTATACCCATATCCAGTTGTGAAAATTCCTTCAATTGCAGCACCTTCTTTAATAAAATGTTTGACAGTCAATCCCCCTTCATTTCCTCCTCTTAAACCAATTCCAGTTTTATAACCTTCTTCACCACCTTCTTCCGATTTCTTTTTATCTTTTTGAGAAAAAATTGAAAATTGAAAAAATAAAAGTGATACAACCGTAAATAGAACCGTCTTTTTTTGGAATAATTTCATCGTTTTTGTTTTTAGTTTTAGCGAGACAAAAATAGAAAATTAAAACGATAGTTTGTCAACATTCGAAACTCAATTTCTTTAAATTCTACCTTTTTAATAAACCACACTTTTTCAAGATCGAAACTTCGACTGGAAAACCTAATTTATTCGCCGTTTCAAAATCTTGACAACATGAATCAAATCCTACTGTTTGACTTGCAAAACCTCTTAAATAATAGGTATAGCTATAGGAAGGATCTAATCTTAAAGCAATATTACAATCTTCAAGAGCAGACAAAACATTCGAATCATTTTTATTGATTTTTGTCTTTTCAGGGAAAGTCCAAGCATAATAAAGACCATATTCACCATTCAGAAAAATTATTTTATTTTTATTAACTGATACATCATTTTCTAAATTCATTTTTGCGTAGGCTCTATAAACATATGCGTTTCTATATGTTTTATCCATTTCAATACTTTCATTAAAATCTACAATTGCTTCTTTAAATTTATTTCTTGTAATATAAATATTGCCTCTTAATGAAAACATTGTTTGTACACCTATTTTATCATTTACAGTTAGCATATCAATTCCCTTATTAATTTCAATAAAAGACGTGTCAAAACTTTCTAAATAAAAATAACATTCTGCAATACTAAAATAAGTGGTATATTCAAGAGAGTGTATATATTCATCCGGTGAATTAAATCCCTCTCCTTTATTTGATAATTCATTACTCGCTAATAATTCTTTCTTAAAAAGATCCATATTTTTAAAAGATTCTTCGTAATCTTTTATTGCCAATCTGTAATTATGAGAACTTAAATTTGCATTCCCTCTAAAATTTAACAATAGAGAATGAGCGGGAAATTTTGTTAATCCAACAGTGTAAATATCAATTGATTCTTTGAATTTTTTTAAATTATACATTGCTATTCCTCTTTGATAATAATAACTAGGTTTATTACAATCACAAAAATCGGCTAAGTCCTTTTTAATCGATTCAATCAACTCACTATCGGGACTATATTTAAGAAATAAAGAAAGTGCTTTACTTCTATCTTCACATGCCCCATTCATATCTTCTAAGGAATATCTACCTAAAGAACGATTATAATAACCCATTGAATTAGTTGAGTCTATTTCAATAGCTTTAGTACAATTTGAAATTGCACTTTCAATCTCATTAAGATTAGCACAAACAACACCTCTTGCGAGGTATAAATTAGAATTTAAGCTATCAATAAGAATAGCTGAATTAATATCTTTCAATGATTCTTCAAAATTAAATTGATCAAAATAATAATTTGATCTTTCGTAATAAAAACCCGCATCAGTTGGACTTATTTGAATCGCTTTATCATAATCTCTTAATGCTAATACATTTAACTTTTTAAGTTGATTTAATTTGGCTCTTGAAATATATAAACTGCTATTTTTTGGTTCAAGTTCTATTGCTTTATTTATATCACTCGTAGCACTTAATAAATCATTTTTAGCAACTTTAATTTCAGCTCTAGTTCTATAAAACTCAATATTTAGAGGTTCAAGTTTAAGAGCATAATCAATTTTTTCTAAGGCCTTATCCAATTCATTTTTTATAGCATACATTCTAGCTAAATTCTTATAACAATTGGCACAATTTGCATTTAAAGCAATTGCTGAATTTAACGACTTTTCAGCCAAATCTAATTGGTTATTTTGAATGTATAAGGATCCAATAAAGCGTAAAGCTAATTCATCTTTCGGATTTAATTTTATACAATTTTCTAAATAAGGAATAATATTATCTTCTTGTTTTAATTGTTTTAATGAATCTACTATTTTATCATAACGAGAAAAATCTTGGCTGAACGAATTTGAAAAAAAAGATATGAATAATAAAACGACAATTGACTTCATAAACTACTTTAAATGGTTGAAAAACTAGATTGTAAACTTAATCAAAAAGTTTAAATAAATTTTAAATTTCCAAAACAGACTTCCACTTCCTTGATTCCGCATATTCCTTAATCACAGCATTTCGAACAATCAAAAATCGTTTTAAGTAATTCTTTAAAACTAATTTATCGAACAATTTTCCAATTATTCCATAAGGTGACGAGAACTCGAAATGATCAGTCATAATTGTGACTCCCTCTTTTTCTTCAAAATAATGATCGTGTTTCATGAATTTGAAAGCACCTTTTAATTGTTCATCCCGAAAATGGAAAGGTTTTTCGAATTGAGTTATTTTAGAAGTTAATTGTTGACGAATTCCAAAATGAGTTGCTTCCCATGTAATGAAATCATCTAATTTTATTAAACCAGAAGTAATTCCAGCAATTGCTTTTTCATTTGTTTTTGAGGTTGAAATTGTATGTAAATCAACACTGCAAGATAAATCGAAGCAGATTTCAATTTTTGCGTTTATTTTGGTTTTGAGAGTTAAATTCATTCTTTTTACACAAATATAAGAAAATTGACATTAAATCTAAATCAATTAAGATTCCAATAATACATAAAAAATAAAATAGTAGTTTAAACTAATCTTGACCAAACACAATAAAGAAAAACTATAAAATTAAATAAAATTAAACACATTAACTTAATAACAAATCATTTAAAGATCAGAAAAAAAATAAAAATCCAATTTAAACTAAAAAATAACATTAAAAAAACGCACCATATATAATTTAGTTAAAAATAAAATTACCTTTACTTAAAATTTAAATATTTAAATATTTAAATATTTAAATATTTAAATATTTAAATATTTAAATATTTAAATATAAAAAGAAAATGAAAAGATTATTACTAACCATTTCTGCATTCTGTTTAATCAGCAATGCGAAAGCCCAGCTAAACACATTAAACATTGGTAGCATCGCTCCTGATTTTATTGTTGAAGATTTAGAAGGAAACCAACATGTAAAAAAAGATTACGAAGGTAAATACCTTTTAGTTAGCCTATATGCGAATTGGTCTGTTCCATGTAAAGAACAAGAAAAGTTGATAAGTGAATTTGCAGCTAAATACAATTGCTCTAATTCTGACATCAAAATTTTATCTATTGATCTAGATGGAAATAGTCAAGAGACTAATACATTTAAGAAAAAAAGTACTGGAGTAAACAACCAAGCAAACACAACTATTTCAGGTTTAAATGGAAAAGGAGCAAGTTTTCATGAATCTTATTCTGTAGATGGTTACCCAACTTATTTTATAATTGGACCTGATGGATTAATTAAAGAAACTGACATTTCAAATGTATCATCCATTAAATCATTAGAAAGTGCCTTAGAAGAAGTTGGTGCAGATTTAAAAGCTAGCCAATGTAATGCCGCAAGTATTGAAGAGTTAAATCTTTCAAAAATTGAATTATTCCCAAACCCTACAAGCAATTTAGTTAATTTGAAATATAACTCTGGTATTAATGATAACATTACTATAGTTGTTACAAATTCAATTGGTCAAATTTTGCATACACAGACCAATGAAAGTGAAATTGGATCAAACACTTTTCAAATTATGCTTCCGACACTTAATACAGGAAGTTATTTTATCCAATTGATCAACAATGATGAAATACTAAAACCTATACAATTTCAAATCCAATAATTTAATCCTAAATCAATAATTATGAAAACATTTTTTAATATCATATTACTATTAGCCTCTCTTTTGATGTCAAGTAAATCGTTTGCTTGGCATATATCAAGTACAAGTAATGTTTGCAGTAATATCAACAGTAATTGTAATGGATTTATTTATTCATGTGCATTTTACGAAGCACCAGGTGACTTAGCTCCATCTTCAGGAAACACACAACCAGAGTATTTATATAAAACGATATGGAGTGGTACAAATGCTAGTTTTTGTCTCCAAAACAATGCAGAATTTTCACAATATAATAATGTGATGTGGAGTAATTCAGGTTGCCCTGCACTTGCTTCTAAGATTTCAGTAAATGAATTTGTCACAACAGCTTGGCATTTAAACGATAATGGTACATTATATTACATAGATTCTATTTACCATAAAAATGTTTCTTCGGGTTCAACCACTATACACTATGTTCCTGGTTCTTCAACTATTATTGCTTATAGAGTAATCATAGTAGATTTTGATGGTGTAAATTTTACTCCAGCCTCGATTTCTACTATAGGTTCTATTTCAAATAATTCGTGGAATCTGAATCCTTATAGGTATGATCAAACTCCAATTACATATTCCATAAGTGCAGTATGTAGTGCTACAAATTATAATTGGATTATGCCAAGTGGTTGGACAATAACTAGTGGGCAGGGTACGACTTCAGTGACTGTAAATCCAAGTTTAACAACAGGAGGCAATATTTCTGTCACAGCTTCTAAAAATGATGGTTGTAATTTATCTGTGGTACGGGTGAATATTATTTCACGACCATTAAAACCATTAAGTCCAATTGTTGGTCCAGATGCAATTTGCAGTTATAAATCTATGAAATATACAGTACCCGCAAATCCATATTTTACAAACTACCAGTGGACAGTGCCAAGTGGCTGGATAATAAATGGACAAGGAAGCAATACAATTTATATAACCCCTCCTTCTTCAACCTACTCAGGAGGAGGTACTATAACAGTTAAAGGTAGTGACGGAATTGATTTTACACCTCAACAACAAAAAATAGTAGGAATTGGAGTTCCAACACCTATAACATATACAGTTGTAACTTCAGCAAATATTGAAAACACTTACAGTGTAAATTATATGCTTGGCAGTACTCTTTATAAATCAAATACAAATACTACCAGCTCGGTATGGAGCACAACCAATGCTGTTTTTCATTATTTTTGGCCAATGAGTGGTACAGATGAATTTTATTTTAAATCTGTAAACACTTGTGGTACATCACCAATAAAAAAAATTATAATGCATGGAAACCCTTGCCCAGGTTGCCCAGTTGAATATTAATAAAAAATTAAAATAAGCCTCAAGGATCGAAATCATTTCTTTCCTTGAAGCTTTTATTTTTTTTCAATCTGAAATCTTTCTCATCAACATTTCAAGTGGTCCTTTTTTAAACTTTTTAGACCACTGAACGCAAAAGAAAACACAAAAAGTATAAATCACTATTACATATGTCATTATAAATTCTGCAGAAGCTGGCACCCCAGTTGAATATAAACCAGTGTAGGACTTACCAGTTAATCTAGATAAAACAATCATCCCAATCGTGATGTGAAAAACATATAAAGTGAGAGACATTTTCCCCGTGGCTGTCAAATATTTTATAATTTTTAACGATTGAAATTTTTCTGAAATATAAATAGATAAAAGAATTACCAAAATCGCACAACTAGCTGTAATAATCATAAAAGGTAATACAATTGGAGAATATTCTTGTTTCATGTAAAAATTAACATTTTCACTAAATTTATTATAGCTTGCTGCTATTTTCAACCCTTTAAATGCGACTAAAGAAACAATAGCGACAAGAAATAAATTTCTTTTCACTTTCTTTTCATTCCAATTTAATCTACCCAACCACATTCCTAAGAAGAAAAATGAAATCCATGGTAAAATAGAATTCCAACCATTGTACAAGGTATTTCTTAGAAAGCCAATCGGTGTCCAAAAATCTAGGTATTCAGAAGTGACGTAATTCCATCCTGTGCTAACAGGAATGATTAAAAGCAATAAATGGTAAATAACTACTACAGCTAAAATTAGCCATAAGTAATACTTTTTAGGAATAAACAAAATGTAGGCGGCAATATGCAAATAGCCACCGTAAAAATGAAGTATATCACCCGGCCACCACGAATATAGTAAAAGACCAACACCAAATAAAAACCATGATCTTTTCAGTACTACTTTCTTTATTTTAGCTTTTTGTTCTGAAGTTGAATCTTGATTTCTTACCATTAAAGTTAATCCTAAACCAGCTAATATTATAAAAACTGAAGATGCATTGCCTATAAAAAGAAATTGAAATTTTTCCAAAAAAGAACCACCACCAAAAGTGCCAAAGCAAAAAGAAAAATTAACAATAAACATTCCGAATATCGCATATGCTCTTGCAAGATCGAAACCTAAAACCCTTTGATTCATATCAATTAAATGATTGATTATTTTGTAAAACTAAAAAAAATCAATACACAAAAAAGGAGATGCTCTTAAAAACATCTCCTCTTTCATTTTGTCACTACTACAAAATCATATATCCCATGTTACTGGTTTGTATATTGTACTTGAAGGAACATTCGCACCATTTAAATTTCTTTCACTTTGAGGTATTGGAAATCTTCTTGGAACAACCGAACCATTATTAGGAGTTAAAGTAGGAAAACCTGTTCTTCTCCAGTCTGTGAATGTTTCATGTTCTAAAAATAGAGCTATATATTTTTGATTCATTATAAGCTCCAATGTTATTGTTCCAGGATCAACAGAAGCTTGTCCTAAATAAGTTGCGATATCAGCAGGACTTACTCCATCCCGTTCTAATGCTAAAGTAATAGCGTTAATATAAAATGGATGTGCAACTCCAGAACCTGAAATTCTAAAAGTACATTCTGCCTTTATAAATTCTTGCTCAATTAATGACGCAATAACATGTGTTTTATTTTCAGACCAATATGTATTTTGCCAATCAAAATACTGCGAATACATTTCCGTTCTTGGATCGCTATAATCAGTCAATAATTCTGTCATTCTTTTACCTACTACGACAGCTTCCCATTGAGAATTAAATTGATACATTGGGTGAGCAAATGCTCCTCCTGAATAAGGAAACGAAAAATCGTTGTTTAATCCTGTATTTAATAAATCTAAAACTGTTTGGTATTTTGTTGGATCCGCTTTTGCTAATCTTAAATTAGCCCTCGCTTCTATGAAATATGTTAAATCTTTCCATTTATCGACATCTCCACCATACATAAGATCACTTCCTTCATTTATTGGTTGTTTTAATCCACCATCTGCTTGAGCTAAATCAACTCTAGCTTCTACTAATAATTTAAAAACTGAAGCATACAATTCTGCATGTGAATCATACTTTGGCTGTAAATTACCCAACCCTTTGAAAGCATCTGAATATGGTGCTGAATCCCAAAAATCTGCTAAAAATAACAATGTATATGCCTCCAACGTTTTAGCTATTCCATTGTAGTGATGATAATCATTTTTAGTACAAACTTCTTTCAAACCATGAATTTCCATTAAAATCTTTGTATAAATATTATTTTCATACATTGATTCAACATCATTACCTGTAAATTTATAATCATTTAATAATGACCATTGTCTATCAACACCTTCAATTTGTTGATTATAAATACCAGCGTACCGAGCAGCATCACCTCCAAAAGTGTAACTCAAATTCGCTTCTATACCAGGTAAAATCACTTTGGGATCCACAGAATATGGATTATTTGGATTTTTATTAACATCTCCGAAAAATTTCTTTTTACAAGAAGTTGAACCAAAAATGAATGCTAATAAACTTAAAACTATATATTTTTTCATCTTATTATGTATTAAAGTTTAATATTAACACCAAATGTTATCGAACGAGTATTTGGCATATTGAAATAATCTAAACCTTTAGAATTACTTGAAGAACCCGTTAAACTTGTTTCTGGGTCAACACCTGTATAAGGAGTAAATAATAATAAATTATTTCCTGAAAGGTATATTCTCACTTCATTCATTGAAGACTTTTTCATTTTTTTGATGTTGAATGTATAACCAACAGAAAAATTACGAAGTCGATAAGCAGATGCATTTTCTACAAACTGAGATGGAGCTGCGCCAAAACCACCTCCATTTGCTCTATACCATTCTTCATTTAAACCTACAGAAACATTATTGTTTCCTGTGCCGTAAACTAAATTACCGTCAACATCATAATGTCCATTTACACCTTCAAAAACTGTAGAAGTTGCTCCGTTAATATCTCTAGACTCCGTGTTTTTAGACATCCCCATGTTTGTTAATGCTCCCAACGTTCCGTTCCACATTTGACCACCAATTTTCATATCAATTAAGAAAGAAACATCGAATTTTTTAATTTTAAATGAATTAGTAAGACCCATAATAAATTTAGGGTTTGGATTACCAATTACTTTTGGATTGGGATCTACTAAAGGATAGCCATATTCATCACTTGTGGGATCGTCATTAATAACCAACTGACCATTAGAATCATACGCAAAACCACCTCCATAAAGTTGTCCATATTGTTGTCCTGCTATATGATAAACACCGACATCAGAAAAACCACCGACAAATAACTTATCCAATCCATCCGCTAATTTATCAACAATTGAAATGTATTTAGTAAAAGTTGTACCGAGATTCCATTCAAATGATTTTTTACGAATAATTGCTATATTTAATGATGCATCAAGTCCTTTAGTATGCATTGCTCCACTATTCATTAAAATTTGAGAATATCCAGTCGACCCAGAAACAGGAGCAGGAATAATAGCATCTGTAGTTTTTCTATAATAAACAGCTACATCTAGGACAAATCGTCTTTTTAGAAAACTTAAATTTGTTCCCAATTCAATCTCTTTAGATGTTTCAGGCTTTAAATTTGGATTTCCTTGCGTATTGCTTAACCCAAAACTTGTAGCACTATTGTACGGAAAAGAAATACCAGAAGTACTCGTCCATGAATCATTTATGCTTTCTGTACCTGAAAGTTGTTCATAAACTGTACTAGTTGCATATGCATCAGCAGGTCCTTTTGAAACTTGAGCATATGACATCCTCAATTTACCGAAGTCTAAAATCTTTTTACTCTTGATTAATTCAGAGAATACAAAACTTGTGGAAACTGAAGGATAAAAGAATCCAATGTCCTTCATTTTATAATCCACACCAGGAACAATAAAACGCGAATCGAAATCTTGTCTTCCCGTCAATGTCAAATAAATCATAGATTTATAACCAAAATCAACATTTCCGAAAAAAGAGAATGATTTATAATTATTTGAAAAATTAGAAGAATTAATATTTGTAGCAGCAGCTAAACTACCAAAATTATCAAATGCAAAGCTTTTACCAATACTAAATAATTGCGTTGAATTAAAACTAAATGTATTCATACCAACTTGATAAGCAACATCGAATTTTTTATTTTTAGATATTGCACCGGCTCCTGAAAGAGTATAGTATGAATCAATTTGTTTTACACTAAAGACTTCTTCAGTAACTTTTCCGTCAAAATTTGCACCTGACCCTATTGCAAAAATTTGTTTTCTTTTATCTGTATAAGTATCTAAACCAATATTCATCCCTAAAGTTGCCCATTTTGAAAACTTAAAAGACGCTTGAATATTTCCAATTAGACGATTTACATCATCGTGAAATGGGTTTTTATTTACTGTCCAAAATGGATTATCATATCCGCCACTACCGCTGTAATTTCTTTGTGAACCATCTGGCATAATATAAGCATCTGTTTTTTCCCATGCATTTTTATTTCCATTAGAATTATCAAATGAATTAGGTGTTCTCAATAATCCTAACATTACACCTGATAAATTAGAACCTTGTTGAATTCTTTCTCCTCCTGAATTAATATAATTAGCAGTGCTTGAAATGTTTAATTTCTTCTCAAAAAATGAAAGGGTAGAATTTAAACTTACGTTTGTTTTTTCGAATGTATTGGTAGGAATAACTCCTGATTCTCTAGTATTTGAAGCAGAAAATCGCAAACTAGCTGTTTCATTTCCACCAGTTAGAGAGAAATTGTTTTTTGTTGTAAATCCCGTTTTAAAAAAATCATCTACATTGTGATACGTATTTATTGGAGTTTTGGCACTTGGATCTGTGTTTAAAACAATGTTTCCATTTTTATCATACGGATTATTTGACGATCCGTCATATGAAAGTTCTTCCATTAATGGACCCCAACTTCTAGTCACACCTTCAGCTGGGCCATAATAAGTAGCTATTCCATTTGAATCTGCAACACCTTGAGCATATTTTGTTTGTAATTCAGGCATTCTATTCACTTGAGAAGCTGTTATAGAAGAACCTGCAGAAACAGAAATTTTACCTCCTGAGTTTGCTTTTCCCTTTTTAGTTGTAATAACAATTACACCATTCGCTCCATCAATTCCATAAATAGCTGAAGCAGCCCCACCTTTCAAAACCGTTAATGATTCAATATCATCAGGGTTAATATCTATTCCTCTATTTGAAAAACTTACAGACTCAGTATTATCTGAATTCTCTCCACCTAATGAAGATTCACTGTTGTTAATTTTAACACCATCAATAACAAATAAAGCCTGGTTATTTCCAGTTAAGGAAGAGAACCCTCTCAATACAACACTTGAACTTGCTCCTGCTGCACCTGAAGATTGCGTAACATTCGCACCAGCAACAACTCCGTTCAATGAATTGACAACATTGGTTTGGTTCGAATTACGAATTGCATCGCCACTAACGGTTGAAACAGCATATCCTAATGATTTTTCACTTCTTTTGATTCCTAAAGCAGTTACTACAACTTCTTCAATTTGTGTTACTTTTAGTTTTAAAACGACATCTATAACATTGGAAATACCAATGCCAAATTCTTCAGTTTCTAATCCTGTAAAACTGAAAACTAAGGTGTCTTTGTCTGAAGGAACTGTGATCGAATACTTTCCATTCACATCACTCACTGTCCCGACGACGGTTCCTTTGATTTTAACTTT
>CANJKA010000132.1 GCA_947474675.1 Flavobacteriales bacterium | reverse complement strand
GCCGAAAAAATAATGCATTTACCTTTTTTACTTTCTGACATATTACTACTTTAAAATCAATACCTACAATCTAACCCCATTTTTTTAACCATATAAGGAATATAAGGTCATATAAGAGCTGTATTTGAAAAACTATAAATAGACAGCCCAACACCTAAAACTCAAAATCCTTTTTAACCATATAAGGTATATAAGGACATATAAGAGCTGAATTTGAAAAACTAAAACCTGCTAAAACTAACACAGCCCAACACCTAAAACCTAACACCAAACACCTAAAGAGTATTCAATATTTGCTCCTTAATTTTCTCCAAGTTGTCTTTCATATCAACAACCAATTTTTGCATTTCTGCGTGATTACTTTTACTTCCAAGTGTATTAATTTCTCTTCCTATTTCTTGTGAGATGAAACCTAATTTTCTTCCTCCTGAAGGCAAAACCATTGTTTCTAAGAAATAATCTAAATGATTCATTAAACGCATTTTTTCTTCTGAAACGTCTAATTTTTCAATGTAAAAAATCATTTCTTGTTCGAATCGATTGTCATCATATGATTTCATTTCTAATTCTTCCAAACTTTTACGCATACGTTCACGAATTGTATCAACTCGAGCGCTTTCGTATTTTGGAACTTCTAATAAAAGTCGTCTGATGTCTTCAATTCTTTCTGTGAATTCATTTTCTAGAGCAACACCTTCTTGTCTTCTGAAAACATTGATATCTCCTGCCGCTTCTTTAACAAGATTTAATAACCATTCTTTTTCAGCATCTAATAATTCTTCTTTTTCGTTGATGTAAATGTCAGGCATTCTTAAAATAAGAGACATATAGTCTTCCGTATTTTCACCAATCGCATCGTTAATTTCTTTTAAATCTTTATAGTAAGCTTTCGCTAAATCTTGGTTCACGGTATAGTTTTTTGCACTACCAGTTCCTTCGATATTGATATTCACATCAACTTTTCCTCTATCCAAAGATTCCCCAATTAAACTTCTAATAGGGCCTTCTAATTCTTTATAAACAGGAGCATATCGAACATTTAAATCCAATGATTTACTATTAAGAGATCTGATCTCAACTGAAATTCTTTTATCAAGATAGGTAGCTGTAGCTTTTCCATATCCCGTCATTGATTTTAACATACGATGTTTTTTTTATAAAAGTAGTAAAAAAAGACTAGATGTATTAGCAGTTTTTGAGAAAAGTGTTCACGTAAATTGCTAATATTGGAATAAATCTTTTATTCAATTTTATTTTTTTTCAAACCTCCAACCCCATTAAGAAACTGTCAACATAACAATTATCGTCGATCTTAATTAAGTTTTTTTGAACACCTTCTACAATAAATCCTGCTTTTTTGTAAATCATTATTCCAGCTTCATTGGTTGAGAAGACATGTAGTATTAATTTTTCTAAAACCGAATTGTGTTTTGTCCAATCAATTGCAGAATGAATCAAAGCTGTTCCTAATCCTGAATTTCTCCACTCTTTAAGAATGCCCATTCCGACAACTGCGGTGTGTTTTAAAGCTTTGCGTTGACTTCCAGTTAAATCAATGTTTCCGATTATTTGTCCTTTGTAAATTGCAACCAATAATAAAGAATTGTCATTGTCAATAAAGGATTGAATAAACTCTTTTTCCTGCTCAATTGTTGGATTAAACTCATCTGCTTCTAAGGGAATAAATTCACTATCAAGCAAATAAATTTTGACTGTCTGAATTATTTCTTCAGCATCTTCAATTTGACACATTCTAATGGTGACAGTTGATTGGTTCTTTAAAATTACGTCAATAGGTTGAAATTTCATTTTTTAGAAATGGTATATACGCCTGTAAATATAAGCAGCATATACATGATTTTAGAAAAAGTAATCGTTTGAGTATAATCATCTGCCATTCCTATTGATGCTAAAAAGAAAGCGAAGAACACAACTAAAACGGGCTGTAAGTAAATATAAGAACTAGAAATAGAAGGACTCAAATATTTTAAGCCGTACATCGTCAAAAGATAGGTAAAAAAGGTAACACCAATAATTACATAGGCAATTTTTGCAATGATCGAGGCTGTGAAATTTGAATAATCAGTAGCGAATAGTTCTGTCAACGTAGGAGGATAAATAAGGATAAAACACAATCCAAAAGTGAAGACATACGTTATGACGGTTAATGGTTTATATTTTTGCATCAATGGTTTTGCAATGACTAAATAAACTGCATAACTCGCAGCATTTATGAAGAGGAATAAATCTCCCAATGTTGAATCTCCTTTTCCGGAACCGCCAGCTAAGGTTAACAAAACAGCTCCTGTTGCACCGAGTAATATTCCTATTATTTTTGTTTTTGTGATACTTTCATTTAAGAGAAAAAAGGATAAAATGACCACCAAAATTGGATTTACAGTCATGATGATTCCTGAATTAATCGAAGAAGACAAATTCAATCCATGAAAGAAAAACAATTGATTGATAGCAACTCCAAATAAACCACATAATGCCATTCGCCCAAAGTCGCTTTTAGCAATTTTATCTTTTTTGAAAAACAAAGTAACGATCCAAAATAGAGAAGTAGCACCCACTACTCGGAACAATATAAAAACGTTTGGAGTAAGATAAGTTGGCATGATTCCTTTAGCGACCACATGACTAGCACCGTAAAAAACATTGACTAAGAATAAAGCTAAATGTGCTTTTACCGTTTGAGAAATTTTCATTTAAACTAATTATTTCGAAAAAGATTCTTTCGCAGCTTGAACATCTTTTTTAGCGTTTCCAATAAATACTGATTCGCCGTTAATTATAAAAGGACGTTTTAAAAAAGTATATTCTTCTAAGATTAATTTTCGGTAATCGAGATCAGTCAGTTTCATTTCGCTGTAACCCAATGATCTAAATTTGATTGCTCTTTTTGAAAATAATTCTTCGTAAGATCCAACTTTTTCTTTCAGCCAATCTAAAGTTACTTCGTCAATGTTTTGAATTTTAATATCTTGTATTTCAACTTCTTTACTTGGATTAATTTCTTTGATAATTTTTTTACAAGTATCACAAGAACTTAAATAATATATTTTTTGCATTGTAATCTGACTTTTTAGAACTTAAGGATTGATGTAAAGTTAAATGCATGGACAATCAGGCTGAGTAGAAGTTGGATGTGTAACATCCGACTTCGTACCGAAGTCATTGTCCTTGCATGTATTCTTTATTTCTTTTTTTATCTTCTTCACTACCTGCGTTACCGCATCCATTACTTTTCTTTTCCAGAATTTTAATGAATTTTACCTTAAATAAAATAGGCCTGTAAGTTGAAGAATACCATTTCAAAGCTGCATCGCCTGCAAAACCAATTATTGGAATTTGAACAGATGGAATTAAATAATGTCCTCGTTTTAATATAATTCCAAATCCTAACTCGTAATGCAATTGTATAACCAATGGTTTATGAAAAGTTTGAGGAGCACCACTTGTAGGGCCGCCCGAATAAGCTTGACTTCCATTTAAAACTCTATAATCAAAATTAACCCCAAGACCGTTATCAATATAATGTGTTGGATTAAAATGCACGTTTTTATGAACAGTAAAACGACCTGTAACATACCCATTGTGATATTTCCCATTTCCAATTGTAGTAGAAGTTATTGCTCCATTTGAATTGTAGTTATTAATAGTCGTGGTTTCTTTACCACCAATATATTTGAAACCTAACCCCCAATCATAATAACTTATGATACGTTTTCCAGCAATCAAGAATTTTGTGGGTTTGATGGGATAATGTGCCGTTCCAATATCAAAATATCCACCCCAAGAACCTTTAGGATCAATCGTGTAATCCTCTGGTAAATTATGACTATTCATCGCCTTTACCGTTTCATTCTGTTTTTTTGTAAGTGTATAAGCTGGACCAAAAGATATTTGTGGCCCCCAATTTCTTAATATTCTATAATCAGAAGGTCCTCCGAATGCTTGTTTTCTATTTTTAGGAGTGAAATCTTTTTGTCCTAAGATGCTATTTGTTATCAAAGCAAATAATATAAAAATGATTTTAAATTTATTTTTCTCTCTCATATTTTTCTTTTTAACGAACAATTTATACAAATATAACGCAAATGAATAACTGAAAGTTACAGATTTTAAAGTAGAGTGAACAGTATCCTGTGTAAAAGGCAGTCTACTTCGATAGAATTGTAAATTTTAAGAGCAATTATAATCATTTTTAAGCATGATAGATATCATGTAACTTTTATAACTAGTTATAAAACAAGTATTTTCTAATTTGTAATGATTCTAAATAAAAACTCTGACAATTATATGACAAAACTCACGCTAATCACGATTAACTTTGTCTAAAACATTAAAGATCGTGCTAAATAACTTTCATATAATAGCTTTTACACACCGAAATTTGGGTGTAAGCGAAATAGGAAAACTTCACATAGAAGATGTGAAACAAGAAGCATGTCTAAATTCTTTGAAAGATAAGTTAGGTTTAAAAGAATTAATGTTTCTATCTACTTGTAATCGTGTTGAATTTATCTTTTGCTGTAATATAGATGCGGATTATGAATTTTTACAAGATTTCTTTCAAACTTTATATCCTGGTTTTTTACCAGAAACAGTTAATTACTTTGCTCAAAATGCAGATGTTTTTTCGAAAATAAATGCTGTTGAACACATGCTTTCTGTTGCTTCTTCAATAGATTCAATGGTAATTGGGGAAAGAGAAATTATTACACAAGTAAGAAACGCTTTTGATAACTCAAAAAAGATGAACTTAACAGGTGATTTCATTCGTTTGGTTATACGTCAAACTATTGAAACCGCTAAGAAAGTCTATACAGAAACAAGTATTGCTACAAAACCAGTATCTGTTGTCTCTTTAGCTTACCATAAATTAAGAGATATGAATATTCCTTTGGATGCTCGTATAATGATTGTTGGTGCTGGAACAACGAACACTAACATGAGTCGTTTTTTGAGAAAACATGGTTTTAAAAACTTTGTTGTTTTCAATAGAACAGCTTCCAAAGCACATTCTTTAGCGAATGATCTTCATGGTAATGGCTATGATTTGGAAGAATTGAAATCGTATACAAATGGATTTGATGTTATAATTACGTGTACTGGTTCTGAAAATCATATACTTACTCCTGAAATTTATTCTAAATTATTACAAGGAGATACAGATCGTAAAGTCGTAATTGACATTGCCTTACCGCAAGATCTAGATCCTCAAATTGTTACAAAACAGCACGTAACACATATTTCAGTGGAAGTTTTACAAAAAATTTCTAATGCAAATTTGAAAGAGAGATCAAAAGAAATTCAACACGTTGAAGAAATTATCAATGATGCTATTTTTGAATTTAAACACATCGAAAAAGTAAGAGAGGTTGAATTAGCTATGCGTGAAGTTCCTCAAAAAGTAAAAGAAATTAGAAATACAGCTGTGAATGATGTATTTAAATCAGATCTTGAATTATTAGATGATAATTCTCGTGAAATATTAGATAAAATTATTGGTTACATGGAGAAAAAATACATGAGCGGACCAATGATTTTAGCGAAAGAAATTCTACTTAAAAAATAATTCAATGCAACATATTGTTATCGGATCAAGAGGTAGTGACTTAGCTTTGTGGCAAGCACACCATGTAAAAGCACAATTGGAAAATTTAGGCTGTACGGTTGAATTGAAAATCATTGTCACTCAAGGTGATGCTATTCAACATTTAAGTTTTGATAAACTGGAAGGAAAAGGTTTTTTCACGAAAGAAATTGAAGTTGCTTTATTGGATAAATCAATTGATTTAGCAGTTCATTCTCACAAAGATTTAGAAACAAATCCTCCTGCAGGATTAATGATTGCTTGTGTTTCTGAAAGAGAAGATCCAGCTGATTTATTATTAATCGCAAAATCAGCAGTTGATAAAAAGAACGATTGGACATTAAAAACAAATGCAATTGTTGGTACTTCTTCAGCTCGAAGAAAATCGCAAGTGGTTCGTTTTAGAGACGATGTTGAAATAAAAGATTTAAGAGGAAATGTACCAACACGTATTCAAAAATTGCGTGACGGAAATTACGATGCCATTCTTTTAGCAAAAGCTGGAGTAGATCGTTTACAAATAGATTTAAGTGAATTTGAAGTGGTTGTGTTAAACCCAAAAGCATTTGTTCCGGCACCTGCTCAAGGAGTTTTAGCGTTGCAAATTCGTGAAGAAGACACTGCTTTATTTGATGTTCTTCAAAAAATGAATCACCCAGAAGTGCAACGTCGTATTGCTGTTGAAAGAAAAGTATTAAACTTAATGGACGGTGGTTGTCAATTACCTTTAGGAGTTTATTGTGATGAAAATGATATTGTTTACGTATCACATTCTGACGATTGGACACAAGGTTCTGTTTGGTATGAATACGAAGCTGAAGATTTAGAAGGATTGGCTGAATACATCGTAGAAGATATCACTGTCGGCTTTCCCGATGAAGAAGATGAAGAGTAAAATCTCTAATTCATACAATATTATTAAAAAATGGAGGTCGCAAATTGCGACCTCCATTTTTTAAATACATGAAAAAGTTGTTAAAATAAAGGAATCTAACAAGAGAGTAAATAGGTTTTAAAACAGAGAACTAAATTAAGTAATGAAAAAACAACTTTTCATATCTAAAAACAGTAACGAAATTGAATCCTTACTCAATTTTTGTAATACAATTGATATTCAAGTAGTAGCCCATTCATTTTTACAATTCGAAGCAATTCCTTTTAAAATTGAAGAAGATTACGAAGCAATCTTTTTTGGTAGTCCAAGAGCTGTAGATTTTTTCCTTTCTCAAGAAATAATTCCTGCAAACACCATTCTTGGTTGTATTGGTGAAATAACGGCTCAATCTTTAATTAAATTTGGATTGAAATCTGATTTTACTGGAACAACTTCAGGCGATGCTTCAATGATTGCATTAGAATTTAAAGCTTTTGTAGGAGATAAAAAGGTGTTATTTCCTCAATCTAATATCTCTAATCGATCTGTTTCTTCCGTTTTTGATTCAAGTCAAATTATAGAAATCAGTATTTATAAAACAGCTGTTTATTCAAAATCAATTCCCGATTCAAACTTTTATGTTTTTACAAGTCCTTCGAATGTTGATGGATTTTTAGAAGAAAATCAAATTAATGAATCTTCAATAGTAATTGCTTGGGGGAAAACTACGGAAAAACACTTGCTTGAAAAGAAAATGACGGTCAATCACGTATTAAAAAACGCATCAATAAAAGAATTAATAAATTTCCTAAAATCAGTTTAATATAAAAGGGAGAAAATTTAATTTCTCCCTTTTACTATTTTTTTAATCTAGTCTTAATTCAAGCATCGGATCCCAAACTACTTTAGAGAAGTTTTGAATTTGATCGTCTTTTACCAAAACGCCTTCTTTTTCTAATAATTCTTGCATTCTACTTGGCGGAACAAAGTGCATTTTACCGGTTAATAAACCATTTCTATTCACAACTCTGTGTGCAGGAATCCCAGTAAAATCATGAGCTTTATTCATAGCCCAGCCGACCATTCTACTGGAACGAGCTGAGCCTAAATATTTTGCAATAGCACCATACGATGTTACTCTTCCTTCAGGAATTAGTTTTACCACTTCAAAAACATTCTGAAAAAAGTCTTTGTTTTTATCGTTAATGCTTGATATCATTAATTCCTTAGAATCTAATTATTCTTTCTGTCATGAATTTCCCATTCAAATTGACTGATACGAAATATACGCCTTTATGAACAGAAGCTCCTTCAGAGTTTGTTCCGTCCCAATCCAAATTGACTTGTTTAGAATTTACAGTTGAATTTGCAACTAGTTTATTTACAATATTTCCTTGTGTATCGTATATGTAAACAGAAAGATTGTCTCCAATAACTGCTTCAAAAGAAATTTTCGTCCCATTAGAAGAAGGGTTCGGAACGATTGAAATTGCTCCTTTTTGATCAGAAGTCATTTCTTTCAATTCATTAGACATTAAAGCTTCCATGTCATAATTTTCGTCACCTACTTGGTGTAACATGTAATGGAAATACACTAAAAACATTTCATCTGCTGTATTTAATCCAGGTCCAACAGCAATTGGGGGAGTATTTGGATTATTAGGATTGGCAGTTGTATTGTCATAAACCCCTTCTCCTTTTATTACAGTTCCAATCGGTGCAAATTTGATTGTTTTGAAAAAGTAAAAATCTTGCCAATGAAAATCCCATTTAGGAAGATTTGCAAATTTCAAGGTATCTAAAGTTCCTGGAAGAATCGCATAGGCTTTGATACTTTTTCCTAATAAATGTTGATGAGGAAATACACTTAATATAGAAATATTATTCGTTAAAGCAGGATAAGCATCTGTCACTGTAGTAAGTTGATTCGGAGGTAAATTGAAGGACCAATTTTCTAAAATAGGTGCTGCATAAACTTCTCGCACTCCCGTTTCATTCTCAGGATAAAAATGAAAAATCACTTTGGTGCTATCAAATTCACCATAAGATCCATTTGGATAGTGCATATTAAAGTATACATTTGATCCAGCAGTCATTGTCATACCTAATTTCAAAGGAGATGAACTTGGAAGTGTCATTGGAGAAGCTCCAGGAGTGTAACCAGTAATTAATTTTGTTGTTGAATTTGCAGGAGATGAACAATCACTACCGATACTATCAGTAACTTCAACAGCCGCAGGGTCTAGGAATATTAAAGCATGATGTACAATTGCTAAATTTCCAGGAATAATTTCAACAGATTTTATTTTACGGTCTACCAATAATCCTGAAGGAACTGAAAAACAGGCATAATCATCTCCTAAAGAAGAAGCTTTACTCATATATTTTGGCATTGAAACCGTTAAATCACCTGCCCCCAAAATTGCTCCCGTTGAAAAAATAGGAACAGGTGGTGTGTTTGCTGAATTTCCTTCTGGAGCACCTAAACCGATCCAAGTTAAAATAGTAGTTTTATCAGTTGTTGATAAAGCTCTATCATGAGAATATTGTTGATATGTATTACTTGGAGGCCAAGGTGGCATTTCATCATTTGCAACATAAGTAGCAATCATACTAACAAGAGGACTAACTTCTGAAAAGGTAGTAAGAGAAGTTGTTGAAATCCCCCCAGAATGATGGCATTTTGCACATTTATTGTAAAAAATTTGAGCAACATCATTACTCCATGTTTGAGAATTCGCCATAAACCCGATAAGAGTAAATGTAAATAGCAGTGTTTTTTTCATTATTGTTTGTTTTTTTTCTGAAAAATAGAAATAATATTTAACATTGCGAAAAACAATTAGAATAAAAAATATAATTTCAAGACAATAATTTATTTATTAACTAGCAAAATTTAAGCTCTTTAACGGTAATAATCTAGACTTATATTCAAAAAGTGTAAAAGGACAAAATAAGGATAAAATATTATTTTTTATCTAAAACTTTAGGAATACGAAAGTAATCAGAATCTTTTTTAGGTGCATTTTTTAACGCTTCTGTTTGCGTCAATGTAATTTTAGCAACATCTTCTCTCAAAACATTCACTGCTTCATTCATGAAAATTAATGGTTCAACATTGTCCGTAGGTAAATCAGAAAGTTTATCCATAAAAGAAATAATGTTTTCCATATCTTGTTTGATAGCAATTTTTTTATCGCCTTCAAACCTAAGTCTAGCTAAATGAGCAATATGATCTACAATTTCAACTGTAATTTTCATTCTTTTTATTTTTTACTTGACAAAGATAAGGAAAGACAATAGATTTTAGACATTAGACTTTCGACTTTATGAATTAATTTTCTTTAATCGTCTAGATGTCTTTAATCTTAACGTCTTTTATCTTCTAAAAGTGGTTCATTTATGATGTCAAAACATTTTTTAATTAATTCATCTTCGGTTAGAGATTCAATCAATTCAGGACTTAAATATTCATGAATATAAACTTTTAAAATTCCAGGATGTGCTCCGCCAAACAAATTTTCAGGATCAGAAAATAATTTGTAACTGGTTGTAAATGTTAACGGTATTATTGGAATATTTAAATTTTTCGCCAATTTAAAAGCACCTTCTTTGAAAGGTATCATTTGAGGTAAATTTTCATTTGGAATTCCACCTTCAGGAAAAATCATCAATGACCAGCCTTTTTTAACGACTTGTTTCGCTTGAACAAACGATTTTGCAGCTTTAATTTTGTTATCTCTAAAAACAGGAATGTGTAACAATTTAAAGTAGGAACCTAAAATAGGGTATTTCAACAACTCACTTTTTCCTAAAAAAACAAAAGGATGTTTCGGTAAAATTGAATTCATTAAAAATATGTCCAAATAAGAAGAATGATTAGAAATGATAATAAAAGGACCCTCTGGAAGTGGTGCGTTTTTAATTTTTTTAACAAAATAAAAACAACACAAACGAATCGACCAACTCCATATACAAAACAAATTATGAGAATGTTTTTTCCATTTTTCTTTCATTAAAAGAATGCGAATAAAAGGAAATAAAAGAACACCGAAAGTTGTAAAAACAATAATTACATAAAGTTTCCAAAGATTAGAAAAAATAAATCGGATGTATTTCACTATTCAAAGTTACGAAAATGTCCTAAATTTTCACACTTTTAAACAATTTAAAATGACATATTCTTGATATCTTAATTTAATTCCGTTTAAAATAATTACCTTCGTCCTTAAAATTTTACAACCCGATGGCACGTATTCTTACCGGTGTTCAAAGTACAGGAACACCACATTTAGGAAATTTATTAGGAGCAATTATTCCAGCTGTAGAAATGGCTAATAATCCTGAAAATGAAGCTTTTATATTTATTGCAGATTTACATTCTTTGACTCAAATTAAAGATGGTGAAACAATGAGTGAAAATACATATTCAACTGCTGCAACTTGGTTGGCTTGTGGTGTTGACCCTTCTAAAACTGTATTTTACAGACAAAGTGATATTCCAGAAGTAACAGAGTTAATGTGGTATTTATTAAGCTATTTCCCTTATCAACGTTTAACTTTAGCCCATGGTTTTAAAGATAAAAGTGATCGTTTAGATGATGTAAACGCAGGTCTTTTTACCTATCCGATGTTGATGGCTGCCGATATTTTATTGTACGATGCAGAAATTGTACCTGTAGGGAAAGATCAATTACAACACATTGAAATGACGAGAGATGTTGCCTCTAGATTCAACAATAAAATGGGGGAAACATTTGTTCTACCACAAGATAAACTTCAAAAAGAAACGCAATTGGTTCCGGGTACAGATGGAGAAAAAATGTCTAAATCAAGAGGGAATTTTATTACAATATTTCTACCTGAAAAGGAATTAAAAAAACAAGTGATGTCAATTGTATCTGATAGTAAAGGTTTGGAAGATGTGAAAGATCCAGAAACTTGTCATATTTTCACTTTGTATAAATTGATTGCTTCAGAAGAAGGAATAGAAAAAATGAGGGCAAACTACTTGGCTGGCGGTTATGGCTATGGCCATGCTAAATTAGAACTTTATGAATTAATTTTAACCAAATTTGCCAAAGAAAGAGCAATATATTCTGATTTAATGGCTAATAAATCCAAAATTGATGAAGCCCTAATAATTGGAACAGAAAAAGCTAGAAAAGTAGCAAAAGAAGTTCTTAAAAGAGTTAGAATTAAATTAGGCTATCTTTAATTTAATTAGTTTTTCAATTTAGTGTTAATAAACATGTCATTCTTTATAGGTTAAACAGCACCATCTATTTGATTTTTTTGTTATATTTGATTTTTATCTAAAATTTGCTTCTATGAGATATTC
>CANJKA010000131.1 GCA_947474675.1 Flavobacteriales bacterium | reverse complement strand
GAAATTGGGCGGTCAATTTTAGAAGCTAAATCTTCAAAAATATTTTCCACTTCCGTATAAATGGCATAATGTTTTTCTGTAAATAAGTTATTTAAAATGCTTAAATGGAATTGCAATCTTTCTTCAACTAATTGAATATAAGTACTTTTGTTTTTATTCCATAAAGCTTGAACGATCTTTTCCATTTCATTAGTGGTTTTACCCATTGCTGAAATAATAACTGTTCTTTTTTCATTCGGAAACAAAGAAAGAATATGAGAAACATTTTTTACTGCAGCAGCATCTTTCACCGAAGCACCACCAAATTTGAAAACTTTCATATCGTATTTATTTTAAAGTACAATAGTACAAAAAAAAATAGTATTCGAAAAGCGTATTGTTGTTTTTTTAATGATTTATTTATAATTTAACAAATGGTTAAAATTATAAATTAATTTAGTTTATCAGCTAAAATTTTCATTTCTATAACCGGTGAAATTTTTTCGTATAATATATTATACACAGCTTCTACTATAGGCAATTCTACTTGAAATTTTTTGTTGATTTCCATTAAACTTTTGGTTGCGTAATATCCTTCAGCAATCATTTCCATTTCAAGTTGAGCCGTTTTTACGGAATACCCTTTCCCAATCATAAAACCAAATGTTTGATTTCTTGAAAATTTTGAATATGCTGTTACTAATAAATCACCAAGATAAGCACTTGATTTTACATCACGGTGAATCGGATGAATTTCATCAATAAAATTTTCAATTTCTTGAATTGCATTTGAAATAAGAACCGCTTGAAAATTATCTCCATATCCTAATCCAGAACAAATACCAGAAGCTAAAGCATATATATTTTTAAGAACTGCTGAAAATTCTGTTCCAAACAAATCATCTGATACTGTTGTTTTAATATAACGACATTCTAAAAGCTTTGCTAAAATATTGGCGTTTTTTTCTCGTTGACAAGCAATAGTTAAATAAGAAAGTCGTTCCAAAGCAACCTCTTCAGCATGACAAGGGCCACAGATAATTCCAATATTTTCATAAGGTGTTCCAAATGTTTTGTGAATAAAACGAGCTGGAATAGCATTGTATTCTGGAATTATTCCTTTTACAGCAGAGAAAACGATTTTATCTTTAAACAATTCCATAGGAAAGTTCTCAAATATTTTCACTAAAAAAGCTGACGGTGAAGCGATAATTATTAAGTCTGACGAACAGATTATTTCTTGCAGATTTGAACTGATATTAATTTTACTTAAATCAAATTCTACTGAACGCAAATAATTTGGATTTTTTTTGAATTTCAGAATATGATCAACAGCGTCATCATTTCTCATCCACCAATTCACAGTTTCGACATTATTACATAGGATTTTCACCAAAGCCGTTGCCCAACTTCCCCCACCAATAACCGCTATATTGAACTGTTTATCCATCTATATTTCTACAAAAGTAGATAATATAATTCAATGCTTTACGGGAAAGAGTTTTTTTTGTTTTTATTCTAGTATTTATTAATTAGTTCAAATGATGAAATATTTTTTAATTTTAAATTTTTGGAATTTGAAAGTATATCGTAGTTCCTTTATTTTCAAAGGAATCAAACCATATTTTTCCTCTATGAGACTCAATAATTTGTTTCACCATTGCTAAACCTAAACCTGAACCTGTACTTTTCGTTGTAAAATAAGGAACAAATATTTTTGAATGTTTGTCTTCAGCTATCCCAATGCCATTGTCTTTAATTGAAAAAAGAAAATTTTCAACTTCTTCAACTATCGAAATGATAATTTCTCCTCCTGTTGGGATAATAATTGATTGAATTGCATTCTTAATTAGATTATTAAAAACACGTATAATCATATCCTTATCTACCAAAACAAAACATTCTGTTACACTATATTCAAAATGAATAGTACATTTTTCTTCTTCTTTGAAAACGACAATAACATTTTCAATGATAGGAATTAAGTCAAGTTTTGTTTCGTTTGGCCGAGGCATTTTGGCAAAACTAGAAAACTCATTGGCAATTTTAGCTAAAGCATCAATTTGTTCTATAATAGAATTTGTGACTTTTTGTAATTTAATTCCAGAATTTGGATCATTCGGATCATAAACTCTTTGTAATTGTTGGACGCTAAGTTTCATTGGAGTAAGAGGATTTTTAATCTCATGAGCAACTTGTTTTGCCATTTCTCGCCAAGCAGATTCACGTTCACTTTTTGCCAATTGATGAGCAGTATATTCAAGTTCTTCCAATTTTTGATTGTAATCTTTTACTAATGCACCTATTTCATCTTGTTTATGATACAATATTTGTTGATTGTGTTTTCCAAATTTAATTTTAGAAAAACTTTCTTGAATGATTCTTAATGGTAAAGTAACCCAATTAGAGACAAAAATGGAGATTACTATAGAAATAGCAAGAAGAAGCATAAATACGTTTATGATGGCTACTAAAAATTTTTGAATTTGATTTTCGAATTCTTTTTGCTGACTAAAATGCTGTAAATTTAAATATCCCTGAAGTTGACCATCGTTACTATAGAATGGAGAATATGCTGAAGAGTAGTTTAATTTACCAATACTTTCTTGGTGAATAAATTCACTTTTATCTTTGATATCCATCTGTAAAAATGCAATTGGATTCATTTGTTCACTTAATAAACCAACATTAAAAACTTTTGGTCGTGAAGCCGCTATTAAAAATCCTTTTTGATCATATAAATTAACATCGGTGATAAATGTTTTTGCAAATTTTTGAAGTAACAATTCTACATTATTTCCTTCCTGTTGAATACTTAAATTGGTTTCTTTTCCAATATTTTCTTGTAATTCCATTTTTACTGAATTTAATTTTTCTCGAATTAAATCATTCGTAAAATTATGGTATTGATCACTGACGAAAACCCCGCTTCCCCAACCAAATGCTAGTAAAGAGAGAAAAACAAGACTGATTAATACCAATTGAATTTTTAAGGCCAAAGTAAAACCGATAGGAAATAAAGATTTTAAATTAAATCTAAACAAAGAGGGGAGAAGTAACAATCCATAAAAACTAAATAAGTATGAAAATGAAGTTATTAATTCAATTGTCGAATAATTTTTTGTAGATAAAACAATTACATCTTTGTATGATTTCTTTAAAATGTAATGATTAAAACCATCACTATCATAATATCCTGTTTTGATATCTTTCCAATGATTCAGTGCCAAATCAGACGAAGGGTAATTAAATTCGCCGTACTTTGTGACCAATCTATTTTGATAGTATTTAGCAATTGAATAATTTTGAAGCGGCTCAAATACTTTTGTTTTAGTAGAGATTAAAAGTCTAGGGAACCCTATCTCTTCAGGTATTTTTTTAGATTTTAAGGTACATATTAAATAAACTTCAGATGAATCTTTTGTGTAAAGAGGTTGACGAATAATGTAACTATAATGTCCTGCATAATTATTAATAAAGAAAATAGAACTGTCAATTTCAGAAGCAGAACCATGACGTTTTATGATTTTATCCAATAGATCATACGCTCCGGTTTTATTATTTGAAAAATTAATAATAGATGCATGTTCATTATTAAATAAATTAAAACTGATTTCATAACGTTCCCAAAAACCATTGAAAATTCTTCTTTCAAGTCCTTCTTCAAAATCAGATAAGTCAATATAATGAGGTGAATTAATCAATTTTATAAGCGTTTCATCTGATTTTAACTCATTTACAATATTAGAATATTCAACCTCTGTTACAATGTCTTTTTCAGTAGCTAATTGATTCGCGTATAATTCACGTTCACTTTGTTCTTTACGCTCATTGAATTCTCCTAAATTGATAGTAATTAAAGATGAAAAGATGAAAAGATAAAGTAGGCCAAATCCTAATTTTATGGTTTTCTGACCTTTATGTACATTTAGAATGATAACAAAAGGGATAATCATCGGAAAAATTGAAGCAAAAATTAATTGAGACCCATACATCATTTGATACATAAAAAATGAAATACCAATGATAGAGTTGAAAACAATTATTTGTATAAATGAAATTTTAGACCTGACGCAAAAGCGAATAGTTTCTTTTAATAATTGGTAATAAACATATAACATCAAGCCAATACTTGCTAAAGCAAAAACAGAATACAGATTCAAAGAAAATAATTTCTCAAGGACTAATGGGATTGAACTGTTTTCAATAATTCCTTTGTTTAAATACATTAAAAATATCCAAAAGAAATAACTAAAAATGAAAAGGATAATGGCTCCAATTTTAGTGAATTTAAATAAATTTATTTCTTTTAATTTATTACTTATATACAAAATTAGATAGGCTATGACTAAACAGTTTAAGAGGTATTCTGAAAAATTAGGGAACCATTCATCTGTTCCATAAAGACTAGCTTGAAACGATTCTGTGTCGTGCATAAATCCAAACCAAACTAGTTTTAAAGAAAGTATTCTCAGAATAATTAAAACTAAAGGAATACACCAATCCCATTTTGAATTAATTGATTTATTTAATTGTCCTAAAGCAAATAACCAAAATGTTACACAGCTTATTAGTAAAACCATTAAAAGGATTGATTCAAAATTTGTAGCGGCTTGATATTTATTAGGATGAATTGAAAATAAATACCTTTCATCATTTGAAAAAATTTGATATCCATATTCTTGTTCAAATGTTATATAGGTATCAAATGTTAAAAATAAGGAAGATGAAAATTCATTTACTAAATCTTTGTTTTCATAAGAATAATCATTTTTAATAAGGAATGAAGCACATATTAATTGTTTATTAACTTCAATAGTTTTGGCATAATACCATCCATTTTGAAGATGTAAAATTCCATTAGTTGGAAAATGAATGTCAGCAAAACGGATGATTGGCAATTGATTCGTATTCCAATATATTAAAGAATCATTTCTATAAATGTGAATATTAATTTCATCCCATTTCCTCGGTTTTATCCACAATTCTTCAGCTTTTGAGTTTTGAATTGTTAGTTTGTTTTCTTTTAAAACTTGATCTAATTTTGTTTCAAGATTTGAGAAATTTTTGTGGAATGAGTTAATTGGAGAGGTATAGTTTTCTGTAAAAACATTCAAAAAATAGCCAATAAACAAGAGCGTTGAAAATAATGCAATTCCTAACCGTTGATATTTTTTTATTGAACGTTTCACTTTTTCTAATTGATATTTTTATGGTTTTTTAATAGAATATTTATTATAGGGTAAATATCATTAAAATAAACTGAAGAAGAGTGTCAAATTGAATATTTCAGCTTACATACCTTTTGTTTTCAATAATTGTTGATCAATTTTTAGGATTAATTTTTCAAAATCTTCGTCTGAATTTGCATCATTTCTAAAATTAAAATCAGCTTCTTTTTTATAGGGTAATAGATAAGTATTAAAGCAGGGAAGAACATGATTTTTCCATTGATAAAGAATTGATTCTCTTGAATATCCTCTTGATTCTTGATCACGATACAATCTTCTATCCAGTTGTGTTTCTGCAGTTACATCAATGAAGATAGAAAAGTCAAGCATTTTTTTTACTTTCTCAAAATGAAACAAGAATAAACCTTCAACAATGATTAAATCTGAAGGATTCAAAGTAATTAATATGTTTTTATCAGGTGGAGAATTGAAGTGATATTCTTTTATTTCAATCGAATGCCCACTTAGCAAAGATTCGAGGTCTTTTGTTAATCTTTCTTCATCTAATGCAGTAGGTAAATCAAAATTAATTTCTCCATTTTCATCCATCTTTTGATTTTGAATGGGAAGATAATAATTATCCATAGAAAAAATAACAGGTTTTAATCCTGCATATTTTTTTGAAATTCTTTTTAATAAAGTTGTTTTTCCTGATCCACTCCCCCCACAAATTCCAATAATCATCTTTTTACAACTTCTAATTTAACACTTTCATTTATATTTAATTGCTTATAGTCAAAATACACATTCATTGTTGGTAAATTGTAAACAAATTCATCGGGACGTTCTTTTATAATCATTCTAGAAGGATTAAATGTAATTTTAGTTGTGAAGGGAGTTAATATAATTTCCTTTGATTTGTCAAATGGCATAAAAACAATATTTGCAATATTTCCTTGTTCAATTTTGACACCTAATCCTTCGTTAATTAAATATAAACCAAGTTTTGCGACATCCTTACCTTTTTCTACTTGTAATGGATAAGAACTTATTTTTTCCCATTTACCGAGTGTTATTTTTAAGGTAATTAACTCTCTTTTATTGTCTTGTAACGATATTCCTGTTAGATAAAATTGCCCTTTAAATTGTCTTAATATATTTTTTTGAGTTTCTCCTTTTGCGTTTAGGTAATTTCTTCCGGTATTTGAAAAATCTTTGTATTCTATTGGTTCAAATTTTAAAGGAGCTTCAATTATAATTGTTTCTTGAACGTGTTCAGCTTTTGAATTCATTTCTTTCACTTTCCAACCTTTACCTTTTGCTAAATTATCACGAGTAACAAAATATATTTGATCATCTGTACTTCCAATAAATTTCCAATAATCATTATTTCCTTCTTTTAATGCAAATTCAGTAGTTTCACCTATAATTGCTGAATATAATAACAAATTATGATGCGTCATAAAGACTGCAATATCAATGTATTTTTTTTCTTTTATATCGTGATATCTAAAATGATGAATTAATGCTTTGTCTGTTGTTACGATATCAATTAATTGAATTTCAGATAAAGTAAAATCACCTAATTGTTTGAAAAGGGGCATTAAATTAGAAATCGAGGGTTTTATAACTCCCGCTGAATTTACTTGAGTGAAGACATATTTATAATCTTTTAAAATTAAATTTTCTAAAAAATAAGAATATTTTGAATTTTCATTGGTTATAAAATAGGGATCTTTAACTGCAGTATTGAAACCTTGTTTCCAAATAGTTTTTTGAAAATCATTGGCTAATGTCATGTATATTTTCTTATTTACACCTGAAGTATCACGATTAAATAAAATAGCTCCAACACCTTTCCATTCAACTATATTATAGAAAGGATAAGATTCTTTTTTTATTTCATATATCTGACTATTAGCTTGCCCAAATGGAATGATAAAAAGGATAAATAGTATTTGTTTCATAGTTTAGTTTCCTTTTTAAAAAAATAATAGGATGTAAATTTAAGTTTTTAGATAATAAAAAACTAATTTCATTTTTTGAATTTTGATCAAATCAAACTTCAGGCCAACTTTATTGCTCTTCATTTCGTCTTTGAGATAACAATATACAATTATTAGTTAGATTATTATTATTTATAGATTCATTTTCTAACTTTTTTTACTTTTCCATTTGAAACTGTTATATTAGCAGACATTTCAGTAATTATTGCATTTTCAATTTAATTTTTTAGACATGATTAATAAACAACTACTTTTTTCCTTTCTTTTTTTAATAGCTGGAGCAAATATAGCAATTGGTCAAGTAAGCAATATTGGGAAACCAATCATTTTTAAAAACAAAATTGCAAAAACAAAATCATTTTTCTCAACACCTTTTGTTGATAATGCCCAAGAAATAATTAGTGTGGAGGAATTAAGCACTTTGACGCAAGAAAAAATATACCGTTTTGGGAAAGAGCACTCAGTTTCGATTGATGTTTTTGAAAATGCTGAAAAAACAGTTTTACCAAGTGGTGATAATCTTTATCAATTCGGTATTGAATGTTCAAATGCGGTTTCAATTAATTTAATGTTTGATAAATTTGAATTAGCACAAGGTGTTCACGTTTATCTTGTTGATGCAGTTAATCTTAAATATGATGGAGCGTATACATTTTTAAATAATAATTCTTCGAAAATGTTGGGTACTGAATTGATTTATTCTGATAAAGTAATTCTTGAAGTTTTTGTACCTCAAGATAAAATTGGTTTATCTGAATTAAATATTGGTACTATCATTCACGGATTTAGAAGCCTTGATGAAATGGCTAAATCTTTAAATTCATCTGGATCTTGTGAAATTGATGTAAATTGTCCCTTGGGTGCTGGTTGGGAACAGCAACGTAATTCTGTGGCTATGATGGTAAACGGCGGTGGGTTTTGCACTGGCTCGTTAATAAACAATACTTCAGGTACGATTATTCCGTACTTTATTTCTGCCAATCATTGTGGAATTTCTCCAGGAGCTTGGGTTTTTCGTTTTAGATGGGAATCACCAGTGGGGCAAGCTGATTGTGCAACAAGTGCTCCCTCTATTGACGGCCCTTCTTCTATGAATGTAAATGGTGCGGTTTATTGTGCAAATAGTGCGGCTTCTGATTTTGTATTGGTTTTATTAAATTCCTCACCAGATCCTTCTTGGGGTATTTATTACAATGGTTGGGATAGAACGGATGTTCCAGCAACTCAATTGACTGGAATTCATCATCCAGCTGGAGATATTAAAAAGATTTCTCGAGATGAAAGTGATGCGATATCTTCTGCATTTAATAGTGGTGTTGCAAATTCTCATTGGAGGGTTCCTTCTTGGGATCAAGGAGTAACGGAAGGGGGATCATCTGGATCACCTTTGTTTAATCAATATCATAGACTTGTTGGTCAATTGCATGGTGGGACTTCTGCTTGTGGGCAACCGGCTAATAATATGAATGATGATTATGGAAAATTTTTCCTTTCTTGGACAGGTGGAGGAACCGATGCTACTCGTTTAAGTAATTGGTTGGATCCTGGAAATATAGCTCCTGATTTTATTGATGGTGTTGATCCAGCTGTTCCTACTTTAGCATTAGATGGAGGAGTTTCTAATTCTTTTGTTAATTTCGGTTCACTTTGCGGTGGAACTTTAACTCCTCAAGTTGATATTTTTAACCCTGGATTGAATACAATCACAACGGCAACAATTCATTATGGATTTGATGGGTTAACACTTTTAACGTATGATTTTGTTGGAACGGTTACATCTTTACAAACGCATACAATTACTTTACCATCATTGACACTTGGTGAAGGAAGCCATACTTTTAAAGCTATTTTTGAAAACACTACAGGAACTGATTTAAGTGCTTTAAATGATACTTCTCAGTATAGTTTTTCTACTATCGTTACAGGAGAAGTTTTTATTTTAGATTTGACTATTAATTGTTATGCAAATGAAAATTCATGGCAAGTTTTAGATACACTTTCTCAAATTGTTTATGTTTCGGGCTCAGGGTATGATGATCTTACACCAATTCCTATTATTGATTCTTTTTGTTTAGTTAAAGGTTGTTATATTTTTAAGTTATCTGATTCGTATGGTGATGGCTTGATTGGAAATGCTTCTGGATGTTCGGATGGTCATTTTACTTTGAGTAATTCAAGTGATATCGTTGTTGTTCAACTTTTGGCTTCAGGTGCTAATTTTGGAACAATTATGACTCCTCAATTTTGTGTTGGTGATGCTGGACTGAAAGAACTAAATATCAATCAAGAAATTAGTTTATATCCAAATCCGACCTCATCTGTTTTGATAGTAAGTGCAGAAAATTTAAAAATGGAGTCAATTGACATAATGACTATTACAGGACAGAATGTTTTTAGTGAAAATTATCAATCTGATATCATCTCATTGGATGTTTCATCTTTTGAAAAAGGTCTTTATTTAATGAAGATTTCGACTTTAAATGGGGTTATTCTGAAGCAATTAATTATTCAATAAATCAATAGCTTGTGTGATTTTAACTGATCACACAAGCTATTTAATCTTTTGTTTGATAGCACTTGTTAATAAACGCTGCTAAATCTGTGTCTTTTTGAGTGATTGAATTTGTATCATGAGTCGATAATTCGATTCGAATATGTGAACATTTAAAAACTGAAAAATCTGGATGATGTCCAATCTCATCCGCATATAACGCAATTACTTTTATAAATTCAGCCAATTCTGTTTGATTGTCGAATGAGAATTCTTTTACGAGTTTATTGTTTTCAGTTAACCAATTCATTTTTATTCCATTTTTTTGATAAAAGTACAATAGATTTAAACAATTCTTCAAGACTTTCAATTACAAAGTAAAAGCTTTGCATTTCAGTTGTAATAAATTCCATATTTAAGACTTCATTTATTTCAAATTTTTTCTTTTCTGTTTCTGGTTTTAAGGAAGATATAGCTTCTCCAAAAGAAGACATAATTCCAGCCCCGTAGATTTTAATTTCTTCCTTTTCTTGGATTAATCCGAATTCGATGGTAAACCAATAAAGTCTTTGTAACATGACTAGTTTCTCTTCGTCGTGAATTAAACTTTTCCCTAATTCGTGTATAAAATCAGAAAAAATAGGATTACACAATAAAGGAATATGTCCAAAAACATCGTGAAACATATCTGGCTCTTCCAAGTAGTCTAATTTTTCCATAGATCTCAACCAAGTAGAAGACGGAAATTTCTTTTCAGATAACAATATAAAAAATTCATCAACAGGAATCAAACCTGGAACGCAGTATATTTCCCAACCTGTAGAAGATTCAAACCACTTATTGATATCCTTAAAATTCGGCATTATTTCGGGATTCAACACTTCTTTCATCGAATCCAAAGCATTCAAATAATGAGTACTTGCTTTACCTTGTAAATTGTCAAATTGACGATCGAATAATATTTTCCAAACGTCTTTGTCCTCTTGTGTGTACTTTTCAAATTCTTGTTTCATGTTGTTTTTATTTAAAAATTAAGCAAAAAAAAAAGCCCGATTCAAAAGAACCGGGCTTACATATTTGAGTATACAATACTATACGATTAACCAGTTCCATTGTGGAATTGGATAATAATATGATGTATTGTTTATTGTTGTCAAGTTGCTAAAGTATGCTTATTTAATATATCTACCATAAACAATTATATAATTTTTACATTATATCCTTTCAATTGATTTTCATAATTATTTCTTTTGAAATTTGTTTCGTTTAAAAAAGTCAATTTTTTAGATTTCATTTCTATTCGTTTTACGCTTTCCAAAAATCGTCTGATATCGTCTTTGTTTTCTAAAAGTAGTCCAGGGATTCCCATTTTTTCACCTTTTTCATTCAATGCCACCATTGTGAAATAAGAAGAATTACAGTGTTTTACTATTCCCGTTTGAAGATTCTCAGATTCTATTCTTATTCCTACAACCATTGAGCTTTTTCCAACATAATTTATAGATGCTTTCAACGTTACCAAATTACCTACTTCGATAGAATTCAAAAAATCAACCGTATTAATCGATGCTGTCACACAATATTTACTTGAATGTTTACTCGCGCATGCATAAGCAACTTGGTCCATTAACGACAAAATAAATCCACCGTGAATCTTACCACTAAAATTAGAATTATTTGGTAACATTAATTGACATAAAACTACTTCTGAATCTTTTTTAGATTTAAATAGCACGTTTTGTACTTCAATTTTCTCAACTTCTAGAACATCTTCTACCATTGTTTAACATTTTAATTGTTATCATTTTTATTGAAACCGATTTTATAAATCATAAAAAAGCCCGATTCTTTCGAACCAGGCTTTTAAATATTTTGGACAATATTAGAGGCTTCTAGTTCTTATTTAAAAGAATTAAAGTTCGCTTCGTAATATGTTTTATCGTTTTCATTCAACAAATATATGAATTAAATTAACAATACAATAATATTTTAACAAATAATTTAATATTTAACAAATACGTTTTTCGGTTCTGTGAAAAAACGCAAAGCTTCTAGTCCACCTTCTCGACCAACTCCAGAAGATTTCATCCCTCCAAATGGTGTTCTTAAATCTCTAACCATCCATGAATTAATCCAAACAATTCCAGATTGTGCTTGATCAGCCACTCTATGTGCTCTTTTTAAGTCAGATGTCCAAAGTGTTGTTTGCAATCCATATTCAGTAGAATTCGCCATCATTAACACTTCTTCTTCGGTATCAAAAGGCATGATCGTAACAACTGGTCCAAAAATTTCTTCTTGGTTAGTTCTACAATCATAAGGTAATCCTTCGATCACAGTTGGACGCATATAATATCCTTCGTT
>CANJKA010000130.1 GCA_947474675.1 Flavobacteriales bacterium | reverse complement strand
TTTAAATCGAATTATAGCCTGGTTATTGAATTAATCAGGCTTTTTTATTTTGTTGTAGTTGAACTTGGTGTTGATTCTGTTGTTGGGTTTAACAAGGTTTCTATTTTTGCTCTAACTATATTAGATGCTACCCTATCAATTATATAAACACCAATTGAATCATCCCATTTCATTATTGCGACTGGCTCGGTATTTAGAAATGAAAAATCGATTCCAGTTCTTTCTGTAAAAATACTTCCGCTAAAATTAAAAGATTCTGTTGAAATATCTAAAATTTCTTCTGAACTAGTAATTGAAGTTATTAATTCAATTTTTTTAGAAACGAATCCTATTTTAGAAAAAACAATATAAATTGTATCTCCCAATATAACAGGCTTTGTCATTTTATAACTTCCATCTTTTGATGTATACAATGAATCAATTGTTTTACCTTTCACGATAATTGAAATTAATACATTTTTTTCTTCTTTTTTTGTATCATGATTGGTTATTACACCGTAAAATGTATAAGTAAAAGTTTGAGATAAAATTGAATTAGTTATAAAAAGTAAAAATGTTAAAGTTAAAAATTTCAAAATCCTATTTCGATTTAACAACTTTAATTTCTACTTTTCTATCCTCCGTTTTCATTTCTTTTGTATAAGATCCTTTGTGTATTAATTTTGTTTCTCCATAATAATACACAACGATTTTAACATCAGGATATCCTGCATCAATCAATTTTCTTTTGATCGTTTCAGCTCGTTTTTTAGATAAAATTAAATTGTAATCCAAAGATCCATCTTTGTCTGTATATCCAATAATCATCAAAGTTGTTTTAGAATCAATTGGAACTGATTTTACAAAAGCATCAAAGTTTTTTTGCTCTTCTACTGATAACGTTGCTTGATCAATATCAAAATAAGCAGTGTATTCTTTATCAACTTCAATATCTTTTATAAGTGTTTTCATTTCGTCATTGGAGGAAATGAAATCGTGCCTTTTATCGATTGTACTTTTATTTAATTCTTTTTGTTTTTTTGTATTGTTGGCATCTTTTTTACTCTTTTGATCTTGTAAATTAATCTTATTAATATTTGTAGAGTCTATTGGGCATCCATCGTTATAAACAGATCCTGAAATTTCTGGACATTTATCCGCTTTATTTGTAACTCCATCTCCATCGTTGTCATTACAACATCCTTGGTTTTCAAAAGGACATCCATTATTTAATTCAATTCCTGCTTCATCTGGACATCTATCAGCGGCATCAATAACTCCGTCGAAATCTCTGTCTGGACAACCGAAATGAATTCCTAAACCTGGAATATCAGGACACATATCATTCATGTCAACGGTTCCATCATTATCTCTATCAGGACATCCATTTGTAGTTTTAGGACCTTTATCATAGATACAATTATCTTTCAAATCGATTATTTTATCCCCATCAGAATCTGGGCATCCATTGAATTCGGCTAAACCTTTATCAGAAGGACAATCATCCAATCCGTCAGATATTTTGTCAAAATCTTTATCTGCAATAATACCATACAAGATGCTGTATGAAATACCAACAAAAACGTTTCTGGACAAGGATGATTTCAAACCATATAGAATTGATAAATTATTAGAACCTGCCAAAATAGATACCTTTTTATACTTAACTCTTCCAGCTAATCCGAAATAAAATTTTCCATTCCCCATTTGTGATATAGGCATCATGATAGAATATTTCTCTTTTTCTATTCTAGGTGTAATTGTTTGGATGAAAAAGTTTGAAATTTTTGTCTTATCATTAGCAAAACTTATAGGAATTGATACATTATAGTTCACATAAATATTTCGAACTACATTGTAATCAATACTCAAATGAATCGATGTTGGTAAATTCATTTTAAACTTTGATTCTTGTTGAGGTGATTTTACTCCTGAGTTTTGTAAGGTATTGCTAATGTTTTTGAAAGGAATATTGAAGATCGAATTTATATCATATATACTATCCCCAAAAACTTGTGCGGAATTATTACTAAAATTATAATAAGAAGTATCTTTCATAAAACGAATCCAACCAATATCTGTAATAGATCCTGCTATTTTCAATTTGTATTTATTCATGTTGTAACGAACATTTTTCATTTCGCCATCCATTTCATAATATTGATCCTTAGAATTTGGTCTATATTCATAAGTAAAGCCAAGGTCTAATCCTAATCCATTGTTTTTATATTTTGCTTGCGTATTTGAATAATTCTTTCCGAAATCGGCATTTAAATTGTCGATTTGCATATTAGGATTAAAATTATTAAAAATAGCTGTTCCACTGTTTGCATGAAAATATTTCGCCTCTAATCCGTTCAATATTTTTAAAGTCACCCCTACTTTTAAAAAAGATATTTCTTTGTCAACAATTGTTCGAGCATAGGTGAAAGCGTGTTCAGTAAACCAAAGTCTTGAAATAGATGCTCCAGTAATATCTTGTGATTGGTTTGTAGTATTATTTTCAAAGTTTTTAGTCATGTTTTCAGCCCAAATAGAAGGTATTCCTCTTAAGTTGTTAAAATCTTTAAATTTAAAAGAGTAAGCAAATGCATTTTTATGATTGATTTCATATTTTAAATTTAACAAATCAACTGTTAAATAATTATTTTTATAACCAGATTTTTTTGATTCAACATATCTAGAAGAATGACCATATATTGGAAAATCATTCGCACAAAAATTACTTATTTTTGATGAGTTTAATTGCGAATGAATAGCGAATTTACTTTTTGAATCTACTATAGTCGAAGGATTAATTGAAGCTGTAAATGAACTAACATAATTATCTGAAATAATTCCAGTATAGCTTTGCTGGGCAAAACTCATTAAAGAACTATAAATGAATAAAATTAAGATAGTAATTTTCATTTGTTGAGGTTTTACACAAAGATAAACTTCTTTTGATAATTTTAGTTTAGTAGGACAAGTTAATATTTTTTTAATTAATTTAATGTCGTTTTTTAATCAATAATCGGTAGATTTAAAATAAATATTAAATAAATGATTCCAGAACAAAATGTAGAAACGCCAGTTTCATTAAGTATGTCCCCATATAGTGGAGCATGGACTTCTTCTGAAGCATCTCATTTATTGAAGAGAACGATGTTTGGCCCCACTTTTCAGCAAATACAAGATTCAGTTACAAACGGTATAGATGCAACAATAGCCAATTTATTGACCGTTCCTTTGATAAATCCTCCATTGACTTATGAATCAACAGAAGCAATTGCTGCTTTTGGAACAACATGGGTGACAAGTGTATATCCAACTGGAGATTCTCAACCAACTGAAAATACGCGTAATAGTTCATTGTCAGCCTGGATGATGCAAAAAATAAACACAGAATCTCTAAGTATTATTGAGAAAATGTCTTTGTTTTGGCAAAATCATTTTTCTGCTGAATATACATTTGATGCACGAGCTACTTATAATTATCATACATTAATAAGAACGCATGCTTTAGGAGATTTCAAGCAGTTTGTTAAAGAGATGTCGGTTGATCCGAGTATGCTTTTTTTCTTAAATAGTGTTAGTAATCAGGTTTTTAGTCCGAATGAAAATTTTGCGAGAGAACTTTTAGAATTGTATACAATTGGAAAAGGGCCTCAAGTTGCATCAGGTGATTATACTAATTACAAAGAACAAGATGTATTAGAAGGGGCTAAAATTTTAACTGGTTGGACTGTTGATGGAATGAGAAGTGATACAATAGCAACTCCAGTAGCTGCTTTCAATCCAAGTTATCATGACACAAGTTCTAAGCAATTATCTTCACATTTTGGAGATGCAGTTATTGCTTCAAATGGAGCCACTGAATACCAAGATTATCTCGATGTTATTTTTCAGCAACCAGCTCTAGCAACATTTATTTGTAAAAAATTATACCGCTTTTTTGTTAATTATGACCTAACTTCTGATGTTGAATTAACCGTTATTCCTGTAATGGCGAATACATTTATTACAAATAGCTATTCTATTTCTGCTGTAATAGAAGAATTATTAAAAAGTGAACATTTTTATGATGTTTCCTTAAGAGGAACGATGATAAAAAATCCTTTGGAGTTAATTTTTTCAATGATAAATACGTCTAATTCAGTTCCTAATTTCGATTTAGCAACGAATTTAGAAATGTATACAAATATTTATTATTTCACAAGTAGTTTAGGACAATCTTATGGAGCGCCACCGAATGTTGGTGGATGGCCCGCCTATTATCAAGCACCATCTTATTCTAAACTTTGGATTAATTCAACCTATATCAAACAACGATTTATGATTGGTTATTACATAACTATGTTGACTGGTATTCAAGTAAATGGTAACTTTTTTAAAATTAATGCACTTACCTTAGTTGATGGTTTATCTTCTCCATCAAATCCAGTTTCAGTTATTGATGATTTGTGTATTGTTTTTTGTCCAAAAGCAATTGGAGCAATACAAAAATTAACGTTAAAAGCAATTTTAACAAACGGTTTACCTGATTTCGAATGGACGACACAATACACTGATTACATAAATAATTCTGGAACCACAACTTATTCGGATCCAGTTAGAATTAGAGTTGAAAATGTATTGGCTTCTATTTTTCAAATGCCAGAATTTCAAACAGTATAATAGTTTAGAAGATGAAAAGAAGAGATTTTGTAAAAAATATATCGTTAGCCTCCGTTGCAACTCCTTTTATATTAAATGATTTAAAATTTCAAGCAATTGGAAAAGAATTGTTTTCTACCGTAAAAAGTGCTGAAGGAAAAGTGTTGATTATAATTCGTTTAGGAGGAGGTAATGATGGTTTAAATACTGTTATTCCACTTGATCAATACGCTAATTTAACTATTCAGCGTTCAAATATTATTATTCCTGAATCAAATATATTAAGTTTAGCTTCCAACCCTACATTAGGGCTTCATCCTTCAATGACTGGAATGCAATCCATGTTCAATAATGGAAAAATGGGAATTATTCAAAATGTTGGATACCCAGTGCAAAACCGTTCACATTTTAGATCTTCAGATATTTGGCATACAGGCTTAATGGATCCAAGTGCATCTACAGGTTGGTTAGGTAGAGACTTTGATAATTCATATCCTAATTTCCCAGCTGATTATCCAAATACTACTTATACAGATCCGTTTGCTATAAGTATGGGTTCTGAGGTATCATCTACTTGTCAAGGAGTAATGGGTAATTTTTCTCATTCAGTAGAAGATCCAACTGATTCATTTAATTTGACTGAAAGCACACAAGCAAATGATGGAACTTATTTTGGTTCTCACATGCAATATTTATCCACAATCATTTCGCAAACAAATGCTTATGGATCAAAAGTTCAAGCATCTGCCACCGCAGGTCAATCACTTTCTACTTTATATGATGCAAATAATCCAATAGCTGTTCAGCTGAGGTATATTGCTAAAATGATTTCAGGTGGATTAAAAACAAAAGTTTATATTTTAAATATAAATGGTTTTGACACACATGATTCACAGGTAAGTTCTACAAACGTAACACTTGGAAATCATGCTGATTTATTGAAGAAATTATCCGATGCAGTTAGGGCGTTTCAAGATGATTTATCTTTATTAAATTTAGAAGATAGAGTTGCAGGAATGACCTATTCTGAATTTGGAAGACAAATAGCTTCTAATGCAAGTTTGGGAACTGATCATGGAGATGCTGCTCCTTTGTTTTTATTTGGAACATGTATTGGTCAACTAGTTGTTGGGCCAAACCCTATAATTGGAAATCAAATTGTTGATCAAGAAGGGATTAATATGCAAATAGATTTCAGAGATGTTTATGCATCAGTATTGAAAAATTGGTTTGAAGTTCCAGAAGCAGAGATTCAACCATTATTTGAACATCAAGTTACGTTTTATGGTTTCTTAAACGGTTGTTCAGTTGGTTTAGATGAAAATTCAAAAGATATTTCAAAAGCGATAGTGTTTCCAAATCCTGCAGCAAATCAAACAACTATTCGATTTAACTCTCAAAGTGAATGGGTTAAAATTGAAATTCTTGATTTAACAGGGAAATCGGTAGCAACTGTTTTTGATGGTAATTTAGACAAGGATACTCATTCAATTCCTTGTGATTTAACAGGTGTTTCTTCAGGTCAATATATTGTGACTATTAATAAGAAATCGGGTGTTGAAATGGTGAAATTTATGAAGGTTAAAGCGATTTAATTAAAGTCCCATGTTAATGAATACTTCTTACGTTAAAAATGGAGAAGAAGTTTTTAAAAAGTCTTCATAAAAAAGTTTGTTTTAATCAAAAATAGGAATAATTTGAAATATATTTGATTTCATTCAGGCTGTTAAAAAAAGTTAAGCAAATAATTAAAAACAGATGTTAGCGTTACTTTAGTTGAAAAGTTATTGGTTTGAAGAAAATACGGGTTAATTTGATTTTTGGTTTAGTTGTCATTGCAATGCTTGCTTTGTTAGTAATTCAGGCGTTTCAAACTGCTCAACTTTACGATAGAAAATCGACTCAATTCAAAAGTAAAGTAAATAACACCTTAGAAAGAATTTCAATTCGCCATGAAAAAGCGGAAGATATTCGAAGATATCTACACATTGTAAACAGAGATTTTAGTGGACAGTATAAAGATATATTGAAAGAGGAATTTCAAAATCTATTAGAAACAGAAGAATCTATTTCAATTGAAGATACTTCAATCTTTGAAAACGGAAGAATTCAAAATTATTTAGTGATCAGTGGTAAATCATTTGATTCGATTTCTGGTATTACAGCAGGACATAAAGTTGTAGTTCGTGATGTTAGACAAGTGAGTGATTTATTCAATAAGCAATCTAAAAAAATTGTTCATAGTGATGAATCTTCTGAGTATGTTCAATTAGATCAACGTGTTATTAAGCAGATTTTTAAAAAAGCAAAGTTTGTTAATGAAATGTTGGTGGAAGCTTTTCGTTACAATGTTTATGAAGAACCCGAAAATAGAATTGATTTAGAGTTCTTAGATTCTGTAATAAAACATGAATTTAAATCGGAGCTTCTTCCGTTGAAATATAAATTTATGTTGACGAATGAATACAATAAATCATTGAAATTTCATTTAAAGTCATGTAAATCAGTTAGCAAATGTCATTTAAAAAATTACTCGAGTTCTTTAGATACTTTGAAAACTTTAAAAACGGGTTTGTTTCCAAGTAATTTATTGGATGATGATATAACATTACATGTGTTCTTCCCTACAAGAAGTTCTTTTTTAGTAAGTGAGATGTTAGGTTCTTTGACAATTAGTTTAGTTTTAATGATCTTAATTATCATCGCTTTAGTGTTCATGTTTAGAACAATTTTGACTCAAAAGAAACTATCTGAATTGAGAAGCGATTTTATTTCTAACATGACGCATGAATTCAAAACACCGATTTCGACTATTTCTTTAGCTTGTCAAGCAATGAGTGATCCTGATATGATGGGAGGAAATGTTACAAATTCAGCCCCTTTTGTTAAAATGATTAACGATGAAAATTTACGATTAAGTTTATTAGTGGAAAGAATTCTTCAAAGTGCTGTCATGGATAGAGGAGAATTGAAATTAAAAAAAGAAAGAGTATTGTTGAATGAAATTATTCATGACCTTGTTCATAATGCTCAATTTAGATTAAATTCAATAGGAGGAAAAATTGAAATAGATATTCCAAATGAATTGATTGAAATAGAAGTTGATCGATTACATTTCACAAATATGATTTCAAATCTTATTGATAATGCAATAAAATATAGTGAGGGATCTCCAAAGGTCGTGGTTCAATTAAAAAAAGAAGCGCCACATTATCTTTTGAGTGTAAAGGATAATGGAATTGGAATTAGTAAGGAACATATTTCAAAAATATTTGAAAAATTATATAGAATACCAACAGGAAATTTACACAATGTAAAAGGATTTGGTTTAGGTTTAAGTTATGTTAAAGCAATTGCTGAATTACATGGATGGAATGTCACTGTAAAAAGTGAAATTGGGGAAGGATCAATATTTACTGTTAAAATAACCGACAAATTATGAGTAAGAAAATAAACATATTATTGGCTGAAGACGATGAGAATTTAGGTCAATTATTACAAACATATCTAAAAAACAAAGGATTTGAAGTTGAATTAGCTAGAAATGGTAAAACTGCTTTCGAAAAATTTAATGATTCAAAATATGACTTTTGTTTGTTTGATGTAATGATGCCAATTATGGATGGATTTTCATTAGCAAAAGAAATTCGTGAAATTGATCGTAAAGTTCCAATTTTATTCTTGACGGCTAAAGCGATGAAAGAAGACAAATTAGAAGGTTTTAATATAGGTGCAGATGATTATCTTACAAAACCATTTTCAATGGAAGAATTATTAGCTCGTATTACAGCAATTTTAAGAAGAGTTGAAGTTCCAATGAATGAAAATGATTCACTTCAAATGGTTGGTAAAATTGCATTTGAACCAGAATTAAGAGTTTTACATTTAGCAGAAGGTGATAAAAAATTGACAACGAAAGAAAATCAATTGTTAACGATGTTGGTGAAAAATCAAAATGAAATTTTGGATCGTCAAGCAACATTGAGAGCAATATGGGGAGATGACAATTATTTCAACGGAAGAAGTATGGATGTTTACATCGCCAAATTACGTAAATTATTAAAAGAAGACGAAGCAATCGAAATCATGAATGTTCATGGTAAAGGTTTCAAGTTCATAGTAAAATCATAAAAAAAACACGGTAGAGACGCGATTCATCGCGTCTCTTTTTTTTAAAACGTGCAACGTCATTTTTTAAAACGTGAAACGTTATTTTTTTAAACCAACCCCCTCATTTTTTAAACCAGATAAAATCAATTCATCCCGTAACGTTTTTTTAAAATCCCCCCCCCAAATAATATCCCTTCACCAATCAACATCATATCATTCCAATCCCCATTTTTAAGATTCCAACAATCTTTCTGCTTTTAATTATATATATCCAACAACTTTTTCTATTTTTACATCGTTATTATAGATGGTGAAAAATACGACGAAATACATATTACAAAAAGTTTTAGGATTCCAATTCTATTTATACGTCTTTTCGTTGTTTAAAATTCGAACATTACGATCTGATTCGAACGAAAAAGATTTCTTTCATTTCTTGTCATTATTAAAAGATGGAGAAGGATCAGTTTTAGATGTTGGAGCCAATATCGGAATCATGACCGTTCATTTGGGGCAACAATTACCACATTCTGTCATTCACGCATTTGAACCAATGCCAACAAATATTTCTGTCTTGAAACGTATTATCGCGAAATTCAATTTAAAATCTGTGAAATTGCATGAAATTGCATTAGGAGATTCTATTGGAAGTGTGAAAATGGTATTGCCTGAAAACGGTAAAACAAAAATGCAAGGATTGAGTCATGTGAAGCACGATTCAATTACAGAGTGGAATGAAGGAGAGGAATTTGATGTCCCGTTGGATACATTAGACAATATTATTCAATCAGAAAAAATTCAAGGGATTAAAATTGATGTGGAGAATTTTGAATATTACGCATTAAAAGGAGGTTTACATTTATTAGAAAAAGACCATCCGATTATTTACGCAGAATTGTGGGATAATGAAAACAGAACCAATTGTTTTGAATTGTTGAAGAAACTATCTTACAAAACATTCATTGTGAGAGACAATAAATTAATCTCTTTTGACCAAAGTAAACACGTAAGTCAGAATTTTATTTTCATTTGTAGTTAAGATTCTTTTACCAACCTCCTCCTGGAGAAAGTAAAAATTCAATAGGAGTTTCAGTAGTGCACAACCATTGATATCCATTAGGATCTTTACAAAATGGTTCTAAAAGATGAAACATGTCTTCATATTCTTCTTTTCTCAATTCGCAGATTAAATTATTTCGATCAATTGTCGAAATTCCCTTATTTTCGGATGTAACAAAAAGGGTTAATTCACAGTTGATCGCTTCAATAAAATCTAATTCTGAAAGATTAAGTGTTTTTCCTTCATTAATTACCGTCGTCATTAGGATCTCTCTAAATTGAATAATTTCATCATTTTCAAATTCAATTAAACGAACAAGTTCATCGGCAGGTACATCTTTATATTTACCGTTTTCACTAAGATTATATAGGTATTCTAATTTCATGGTTTTTTATTATCTGATATCAGGAGTGAGGTAATGTTAAATCTTTTTTTATAAAAATAATTAATTTCGGTTACATTTCTCTACAAAATACGATTTTGATTAAAATGACGTTTATTCTTAGGATTAATAAATCTTCTATATACTTTCAGTACCTTAGCAGTTCAAAAACAAGATCAAGTAAAGCGTGCAAAAAAAATTCATTTATAATTTGATTTTAATGGTTTTCCTTAACCTATTGGTAAAGCCATTTTCAATTTTTGTTATTGATGTAAACGTGCAAAAAGGGGTTGGTTTAAGTGAGTATGGAATGTATTTCTCTCTTTTAAATTTAACTTTTTTATTCAACATCCTAATGGATTTGGGTATTAATAATTTTACGACCAAAAACATTTCTCAATATCCTCATATAGTTACCCGCTATATCGGGAAATTATTTTCATTTCGATTATTACTTTTTGCTATTTATGCGACTATAACAGTAGGAATCGGAATAATGTTAGGCTATAATGGGAAACAGATGTATTTACTTTCGTTTTTAGTATTTAATCAGTTTTTGGTGACTTTAATCGCTTATTTTAGAAGTCATTTTTCGGGACTTTTATTCTTTAAAACAGATGCTTTTATTTCTGTATTAGATCGAGTTTTGTTAATTGGTTTTTGTGGTGCTCTTTTGTTGATGGTCCCTGGAACTGGAGATTTTAAAATCGAATGGTTTATTTGGATTCAAACTATTTGTTATTTAATTACAACGCTTATGGCTTTTTTTCTTTTAATAAAGTATGTTGGGATGCCTAAGTTTTCATGGCATTGGACTTTTTCAAAAGCAATTGTAAAGAAAAGTTTAAGCTTTGCTTTGTTAATTTTATTAATGATGATTTATACTAGAATTGATTCGGTTATTTTAGAAAGAATGCATGTTAATGGAAAGTATCAAGCTGGATTATATGCCCAAGGATTTCGCTTATTAGATGCCTTTTTCATTTTTGGGATGATATTTTCTAATTTATTGTTTCCCTTGTTTGCACTTATGCTTGGTAAGAAAGAATCTATTTTACCATTATTAAAAACAGCTGGAAATTTATTGATTGGAGGAGCCTTTTTGATGGTTTGTTTCTGTTATTTCAACAGCGAGTATATTCTTACTTTAATTTATAAAAGTAACGCAGTAGAATCTATCCCAAGTTTCAAATGGTTGATGTTAAGTTTCATCGGAATGTGTTTCAGTCTAATATTCGGAACTTTATTGACAGCTGATGGTGATTTGAGAATATTAAATATTTTCTCATTTATTGCAATTCTAATCAACATTAGTTTAAATGTTTTATTGATTCCGAAATATGGTGCGGAAGGAGCTGCGTTTACGGCTTTCTGTACGCAATGTTTTATAGCAATAGTTCAATTCTTTTATTGTTCTAAAATGTTTCATTTCCAGTTTTCACTAAAAATAGTTAGTCCCTATGTTTTGTACATTGGAGCCATCATCGGAATCTTTTTCCTTTTTGAATTTCTTCAATTAGGAGATGTTTCTTTACTGTTGGAATTGTTTATTGGTACAATTTCTCTCTTTGTCTTTAAGATAATTAATGTGAAAGAATTAATTATCCAATTTAAAAATCAAGAAAAATTTTAAAAACCAGAGATTCTCAGTTAATAATTATCTTAATTTAACTCATCATCCTTTGATCTAATTCTAAGCAGTAAATAAAGCCCTATTCCTATTCCCTATTATAGCTTTCACTCCTGCAGCAAATCTATCTACATCTTCTTCAGTTGTGTCCCAAGATGTCATCCATCTAACCTGATTTAAATTTGCATCCCACATCCAAAATTTACACCAATCTGCTAATGGTGCTATGCATTTTTCAGGAAGGATAGGAAATAAACCATTGACTGAGGGAGCGTCATTGTATACTAAACCCTCAAT
>CANJKA010000129.1 GCA_947474675.1 Flavobacteriales bacterium | reverse complement strand
TAAGATCAGTAGAATACAAACCTATCAATGGATGAATTCTATCTTTATAAGAAACAATAGTTATTTTTTCACTTCCAACATTTTCAACCAAAGTTTCAATCATTTCTCTGGAAACACATGGGATATCACAACTAACAACAACACTCATTCCTGATTCAATATGAGAAAGTCCCGTATAAATTCCAGCCAAAGGACCTTTTTCTTTAATCAAATCTTCAAATACAGGAACATCAAACTGATTATACTCTGAATTATTAGCCACGATGATAGTTGGTATATTCAAAGATCTAAATATTTCTATCAAATATTCAACCATCGGTTTTCCATTAAAAAGAACCAGTCCTTTATCAGTACCCATTCTTGAACTTTTTCCACCAGCTAATATAATTGCAGATAATTTCATCCCCATTTAATTTTACTTACTTTTTCATTTAAGAATTCAATCGTTTCTTGGTTTAATTGATTGAATTGAACAACCAGCTTTCTTCCCGTTTCACTTAAAACAGAACCCCCACCGTCCTTTCCTCCAATTTTACCAACAACAATAGGCTCTTTGCATTGAGTATTCATAGAATTCACCAATTCCCAAGCTTTTTTATAAGACATCTTCATTGATTTTGCAGCTTTAGAAATAGAACCAAATTCATCGATTTTATTCAATAATTCAATTCGACCTTCCCCCAAAAAGGTACCCGCTTCAGTTAAAATCCACACCCTACTTTTTACCTTATACTCAATTTCAGAACTCATCGTTGTATCATTTTATATATATCGATTCTCAAAAAAATGTATCTCTTTTAAATCATCAAAATTTCAACCAAATCTCCTTTTTTCCATTCCGTTCTACCCTCATCAAAAATGGCGATACAATTTGCAGTAACAAAAGAACTTAACATCGCTGAACTTTGAGCAGGTAATAATTCAACCTTATCAACACAAGCTAACCCTTTCAATAAATGTGTCATTTCAGCAGATTTAGAATAATCGAAATCAATCGCAACTTTCGCTCTTGAAACAAAACTCTTTTCTCTACCGATCATTTCAGCCAAACACGGTAAAACAAACAAATAAAAAGACGTTAAAACCGCGGCAGGATTTCCAGGTAATCCAAAAACCATTTTATCGTTTATTTCTCCAAAGAATAAAGGTTTACCTGGTTTCTGTTTCACTTTATAAAAAATAGTATTTACTTTCAAATCTTCCAGAACCTTTCCCACAAAATCATAATCACCAACAGAAATTCCACCCGTAAAAATAACAATATCACTTACGCCAATTTCATTTTGAAAAGTTTCTTTGACCTCTTCATACGTATCTCTTGCCGAAACCGCTCTAGCATCAAACCCAAAACTTTTAAGTCCTGCTAATAACGTATTTGAATTCGATTCATAGATCATTCCAGGCTCTAACTTTTCTCCTAATTTCGTCAATTCATTGCCTGTTGTAATAATTGTAATTCGAGGTTTTGAATAAACCGAAACTTCGCTTACACCTATCATTGATAAATAACCAATAGCACCTGGATTTAAAATCGTTCCTTTTTGAATTGCTAGATCACCCACTTTCACTTGCTCACCAATCCTTCTAATATTAGCACCTACTTTAGGCATGACAAGAATCTTCACTTTTCCATCTAATTTCTCAACGTCCTCTTGTCGAACAACACAAGTTGCATTTAAAGGAATCATAGCTCCAGTAAAAATTCGAATTGCATCACCCGGTTTTAACTGAACAGAATTAGCATTATCTCCCGCTTTTATTTCATCAACAAGATTAAAAACAGCTTCAGAATCAATAGAATTAATTGCATAACCATCCATTGCAGATTGCTCGAATGGAGGAAAAGAAATCGGAGAAAGCACATCTTTATTAGCAACAAAACCTAAAGCTAATTCAGTAGGAAGCAGAATAGCTTTCAACTTTTTAGTATGACTTTTAACTTTATTTAATGCACCATTTAAACTTTCCATAACTACACTTTTTAATCGGATAACAAATTTGAGACTATCTTCTCTTTATAAATATGATATATATCACTTTTAAAGATTACTCTTGACATATACTTTAGTGTAAATTTAAGTTAATTTTGTTATATATAATTAGATTTAAATACATGAAAAACAGTAATACAGATATTCCTTCCTGTACAAAGTGTGGAAACACCAGTGGTATTCTTTGTAATTTAAGTATGAAAGAAAAGGACGAGCTATCTTGCGGAAAACAAGAAAACGTCTTTAAGAAGGGAGAAGTAATCTTCAAAGAAGGTCATAACGCCTACAACTTATTCTGTATTCACAAAGGAAAAGTCAAGTTATCTAAGCTAGGAAAAGATGGAAAAGAACAAATTGTTCGTCTAGCAAAAGCAGGAGATATTTTAGGATATAGATCATTATTAAGCAATGAACCCTATCACGGAACTGCAACAGCCATGGAAGAAACTGAAATTTGTATTATCACAAAAGAAGTTTTTCAAAAAGTAAATGAAGATAATTACAAGTTATCTTTAAATCTAATTCAGCTTTTATCAAAAGATTTAAAAAGTGCAGAACAACACCTAATTGATGTTGCTCAAAAAACCGTGAAAGAACGAATTTCTGAAGCTTTAATGCTTTTAATTGATTCTTTTGGGTATCTTGAAGATAAACGCACTATAAATGTAGCTTTGACAAGATCTGAAATAGCAGATTTAGCAGGAACAACAACTGAAACAACTATTAGAACATTGGCTCAATTAAGTACTGACAATATCATAAAACTTGAAGGGAAAAATATTTTAGTCACGAATTACAAAGAACTAGTAAAAACATCAAACACTTACGATTAACACGAGACTAAAACCTTAAAAAACAAATAAATAAAAACAAAACTACACAACAACCCTAATTTAATCTGAAGACATATTATCATAAAATAGTATGTCTTTTTTTATTTAAAAACTATCTAAATTATACAAAACATTGATTTAAATCATATTTTATCCATTTACAAGATAGTATTTTTACACTAAATCCTATTAAAATGAAAGCTAATAATTTATATTTCGATATTAATTTTATTAAAACACTTTTTCCAACAGAAAAAATTGAAATAAAAAAAGGGGAAACTTTATTTACCGAAGAACAAAACAATGACTTTGTCTACTTCATACAAGAAGGAAAATTAAAAGTTACCCAAAAAGAAAATGTAATTGGTTACACAAGAGCAAACGAATTTATTGGTATCACCTCATGCCTTTGTGAAGGCGATTACTTTTATTTTACCTCCTACGCATGTGAAAATTCAACATTGTTAAAGATTGACAAACTTGCTTTTAAACAAGCATTATCGGACAACACTGATTTCGGAAAAGTTATGATTGAAATTCTTTGCAGACGAATAAAAATAACAGACAACAAGACTAAAATATTTACCTCAAACTCTACTCAAGATCGAATAATCAACGAACTAATCAATAACTCGATATTTGAAACTGAAGCTACTAACTCTCTATTATCAATAGATGAACTAAGTGAATTAACAGGAGTTTCAAACGTCAAAGTATTAACAGTTTTAAAAGATTTGTCGTCAAAAAATGTCATCAGAATTAAAGAAGAAAAAATATCAATTCTAGAACTAGAAAAACTAAAAGATCTAGTCAACTAGATATCAACCCACTTACTACCAAAAACTTAATTTCATATTTATTCAAACAATCTTCTTTAATCGTCTTTTTAAATCATGTTTCCAGAACCATTTTCATGACTTACATCATATTTAAAGAAAGTCGAAATTCTTAATTTTACAGTAAAAATAATTTTACAACATTTTTCATGAATAATACAAATCCACATACGTTTCACATCCCAGTAATGGGTTTAGGTTACACAATTGATTCACCAATTAAAATTTCACATTTTGGAATTTCTTCTGTTTTATCAATTGGGGATGATCTTTTGATTGAAAAAATTCGTAAACATTATTCAAACGAATATGGTTTTGAATATACAGAAATAGACATCAAGGATGAAAATCACAGAGCCGATCGTATTACTTCTTACTTGAATTTATCCAAGAAAATAATTGAAATTAAATTTAATGACTTAAAAAGTCAAACCTTTGAGGAGGGGACAGATTTAACAAAGTATTTTGAAATGTTGAGCCCTGACTCAATCCTTTTTTCTTCATACAAACAAATGATTGAAGAAGAAAAAAGTGAAATTAAAGAAACTCTTCAGAAAGAATTAAAAGATAAAATGATCTGTGGAGATATTGATGTAAACATTATGTCAAAAGTTGATAATCCAACATTTGCGAAAGATAAAACTCAACTTCCAATTGAATACAATGATGCCATGGCTGCACTTCGCGGTTATGCATTAAGCGATGTAGAATCAAACATTGTTATTTCAGCAGGACTAAACCCTCGACTATTTGCCTATTTCGAATCTTTCCCTGACTTTCTTCCAAACGCAGAAGGAGTGATTAAAAAGAAAGTCATCTTAAAAGTTAGTGATTATAGATCAGCTTTAATTCAAGGGAAATTTTTAGCTAAAAAAGGTGTATGGACTTCTGAATTCAGAATTGAATCAGGATTAAATTGTGGAGGTCATGCTTTTGCAACACAAGGAGATTTATTAGGTCCAATTTTAGATAAATTCAATGAAAACCGAGAAGAATTAATTCAAGAAATTTTTTCAACTTATCAAGAATCTCAAAAAGAAAGAAATAAATTTGTTCCTGAAACCCCTTATGAAATGAAGTTTTCTGCTCAAGGTGGAGTTGGAAATTGTGAAGAACATCAAATGCTTTTAAACGCTTTCAATATTGACAGTGTTGGTTGGGGAACGCCATTTCTATTAGTTCCTGAAGCAGTCAGCATCGACACTTCTACGATTAAACTTTTAGAAGAATGTAACGAAGAAGATTTATACACAAGTGCTATTTCACCTCTTGGAGTCCCATTTAACACTGTTAAAGGAACTACTATTGAGAAAACAATGCAGGAATTATTAGATAAAAATAGACCTGGTAGTTCTTGTCCTAAAAAGTTTTTATCGTTTAATACAGAATTCACTGAAAAACCTATATGTATTGCTTCAAGACAATATGTTCATTTAAAAATTCAAAGTCTAGATAGTTCAGGTTTACCAGAAAAAGAATTAGAAAAACAGAAAAGAGAAGTTTTAGAAAAAACATGTTTATGCAGTGGATTAGGAACTTCAGCATTAATTGACAAAGAAATTAGCACCAAAGTTGAAGGTGATGGAATTGCTGTTTGCCCCGGTCCAAATATTGCTTATTTTTCAAGAACTTTTTCTTTAAAAGAAATGGTTGATCATATTTATGGTAAAATAAACATTCTGAATAATAAAAAACGTCCTCACATGTTCATGAAAGAATTGAACATGTATATTGAACATTTCAAAAAAGAAGTTGCAACAAACTTTGATCCTTTGAATAAAAAACAAATGAATAAATTAAAGGAATTTAAATCTAATTTAGAAGAAGGAATAAGCTATTACAAGACATTATTCTCTAATTGGAAAACAAATGCTTTTGAAAACTCTAAAGATTTGTTAGAAGAATTAAACAAACAAAGCTTACTTTTAAAAGCAATTGAAATAGAGGTTGCAACAGCTTAAACAATCTAAAAAGAAGTAAAACAAAAAGAGGATGATTCAATTAATTTTGGATCATCCTCTTTTTGTTTACTCTATTTTGAGGTAATAGGTTTAAGAATCTTAAATTCAAGTTTAGAGATTTATATTATTTTATCTAAAAGGGTTTAATATGAAAACATTGGACAAACCCCTGAAAACCTGAAGATGAAGGATATTTGTAAAAATCACACCCTTCAAGGCTCCGTTAACATTAGTTATTTCCTTCTTTCGATAGACTTTTGCCCATCGTTAACAGAGAACGCCGATTCAGGGATACATTCTATTCGAACTAAAATATAATCAAATAATATTTTAAATGTTTAAGATTATTAAATTCAAATTAAATGATTTACATTATTTCATCGCCCTGAAGGGGTGTAATATGCAAACATTGGGCAAAGCCCTATGAATCTAAACAAGACAGCTAAAAGCACTGAAGGGGCGGAATATTTGTCCTCCCCCTCATCCTGAAACATCCTTTTTTTTATAAACAAAAACTTAAAACTTTGCAGCACTCAGTGTAAATACTTTGTATAAATATGTGGTTAAAAAATCAAAATACTTTTAATCCACTACTCCTTACCATTCTTAACAACCTCTAATCTTTTAGCATCTAAAATATGCAATGCCTTCCCGTCAATCCTAATAATTTCTTCCTTATTTAAATCAGCAAGAACCCTAACAACTGTTTCATATCTTGTTCCAGCCTGATTTGCAATATCTTTTCTTGAAAGTGTAAAACTAAGTTTTGTATCACTTTCTTTTTCCAACCCGAAAACCTTGTAAATATTAAACAAGACAGACGCTATAACGTTTCGAATAGGTAAATTAGTCGCTAATCTCTCAGACTCTCTTAATTCCTCAGCAAAGAACATCATCATGTAATAAGCGAAATCAGGATTTGCTTTCATCACATGATTAAAAATTGACAACGGAATAAATGTTAAATCCGATTTTTCAAGTGCTATAGCAGAAACTGAATACTTCCAATCCCCTCCAAAACCTCTATGCCCTAATATGTCAGCATTAGAAATCAAACGAATAATACGTTCTGATCCATCGTTGTTATTGATAATAACTTTAACCTTTCCTTCTTCAATAATATACAATCCTAAAGCATCTTCCCCCGCTTTAAAAATATATTCACCAGCACTGAAAACTTGTTTTTTACTATGAAACCGAACATATTCACACCATTCAGCCGTACAATGTTTCTTTATTACATCATTCATTATAAAAGCATTTAAATTTAACCACCAATTGAAACCATCGTTCGATTTTTCATTTTAGAAAAATCCAATGTTTCAAAAGATTTATTTCCACCTCTTTCTTTTTCTTTTCCTTTAATATTTTCAAGAATCATATCTTGAATCTCTTCTCCATTTCTCACAGCTCCTAATAAATCCATTTCAGATTGTGAGAAAAGACAATTTTTAATCTTCCCATCCGCCGTTAAACGAATTCTATTACAGGTATCACAAAATGGATTTGTAACAGAACTAATAATTCCAAAAGAACCTAAACCACCTTTAATTTTAAAATTTCTAGTCGTATCGTTGGGAGCATCTTTTAGCTTTTCAACTTGATCTTTTCCAAAAAAAGAATCTACCTCTGTCAATATTTCTTTGTATGAAATTTTCTTTTCAAAATTCCAATTATTCCCATCAAAAGGCATGAACTCAATAAATCGAATTTGAATTTTTTCATTCACCGTCCATTTTACAAAATCAATTATTTCATCGTCATTTGTCCCTTTAATTAAAACAATATTAATTTTAATATGAAAATCATTTTTGATCAACAAATCAATATTTTCTTTAATTTTTGTATAATAACCTCTTCTAGAAATTGCATTAAATCGCTCTTCCTTTAATGAATCCAAACTGATGTTAATAGATTTTACTCCAGCTTCCATTAAATCGTCGATATACTTATCAATCAGAACAGCATTCGTCGTTAATCCAAGCTCAACAGGAAGTTCTCCTAGCTGTTTAATAATACTTGAAAAATCTTTTCTAATCGTTGGCTCTCCACCTGTCAATCGTATTTTCTTCACACCTAAGTCAACAAACTTTTTAGCAATAAAAATAAGTTCTTCAGTTGACATAAATTCCGCTTTATCACGCAATTGAATTCCGTCTTCAGGCATACAATAGAAGCAACGCAGATTACAACGCTCAGTCAATGAAATCCTTAGATAATCATGTACCCTTCCAAAAGTATCGACAATATTTTGAGGCTTATTCATGGATAATTGAAAAATCTTCTTTTGTTAATAACTGTTGAGACAAAGGAAACAAAGTCTCATCCTCTCTAAAAATATGTAAACGCAACAATTCAGACAATTCTCTTCCAGTATTGTACGCTAGATCAAAAGTAAGAATTTTTGACTCAACATCTCTCAATCTGATCCCTAATCCTAATAAATTAAAAACAAGAGAACCTAATTGAATAAATTTAATGTGATCATCTTCCATTAAATCAACAGCCGTACTTGGATTATCTCCATTTCCATGCTCTCCTGATTCTATCAAACGATCATGCAACAATCTAAAATAATGTCTTTCTTCTTTTCTATTATGAGGCAAAATATGATTATCGAAGTAAACAAAGAAATCATTGAATGTATTATTTATTTCGTCATCAAAAACATATGAATTTGTCTTAAATTTCAATAATGCTGCATCAAATTCATTCGTTTTAATAACTACTTCTTTGTGTTCATCCATTAATTCCTGAATAAAAGGATCCATCGCATCATAATCAGCTCCGATTGCTCTCACTTTATCATACGCATCAGGTGGATCCATAGCTGAATATTCTTCAGACATTTCTTCATATTCATCAGATTTATTTGCATTTCTCAAAATTGGATCTTCTTCTTTTAATTTTTTTGAATGTGATTTTACATCCTCATCTTTTGAACCAACTCTTTTTCCTGTTTCTTTGTTAATTATCTTCATCTGATCAATTATATTATATCAAAAATAGTAAACCGTTATATCTTTGTGTAAAGTACGGTATTTTTCATGACTTCAAAAATGATTTGCATCATAAAACTTTTTTGAATGGTATGATTTAAATTAAATAAACAAAAAAAAACTCCAACATCAAATGCTGGAGTTTTCAATAGATTTTATATCTCAATTACATTTTCAATCCAGATTTAGGAAACTTAATTGCTCCTGGTCTAACGATTAACATAACGTAAGCATAATTACTAATTTCTTTCAAACTTGTACCTGGTCTTAAAGCCTGTAGAGTAGTTGTTCCAAAGAATTGAGAATATCCAGTTTGAATTGTTACACCTTCAGAGAAATTATACAAATGTGTGAAATCAATTTCCCCACCTAAATTAGCTGACATTACAGAGCCATCAGATGCTTTTTTCACGTTTGTTCCTGCATTGAAATAATGACCATTTAAAGAGTAAATAGATTTACCTTTTGTGTAACTAACACGTAAATAATTATCTAATAATCCAACAGTTCCACCATGATTACCTACGTAGAAATAATCCATATATCCATTAAATCTATGATTTGTTCCGTATAAAGGACTGAATGAATTTGTTTTATTAGTAGCAGTAGCATATTGACTAGTACCTGATAAGATTTCAGCTCCTAAAGTCACCAATAAACCTTTAGCTGGTTTGTACCCAATTTCAGCACAAACATCATACGCATTAACAAATTTAGCAGTTTGAGCAGACACCATTTGATTTGCAGCTACTTGTCCTGTTTGGTAATATCCATACACTAAATAATTTAACTTATCAGATTTATGTTCCATTCTCAAACCAATTGTTTGTGAGAAGGCAACAGCTAATGAATCCGTAGGAGATAAATCAACATGTTTTTGGTAATAACTAACACCGTTGTTTAAGAATAAAAAACTGATGTTATTTTTTTTGTACAATTTATTCGCCCATAAATATTGGAAATTTTGATAATTTGATCCAACCGTATATTGAGAATATTTATTTGATTCAGCACTTTGATTATACGCTAAACCAGTATGAAAAGTCAAAGTACTATCCGCTTGATATTTAAATATAACCGCATCATGTCTTCTTCCTTGCATTGCCCAATCTAAACCACCAAAGATACGCTCATCATCATAAGCAATCACTTGACGACCAGCTTTCACTGTGAATTTTTTATTGACAAACAATTCAACATTTGCATCATAAACTGACAAGAATCCTTTTGTATCAATAGCACCATTCGCAACAGACCCCCAAGTCCTAATATCTTGAACAGAAAAATTAATTTTGAATTTATCACCTGAGTAAATACCACCAAATCTAGCTCTTTGAGAAATAAACATTCCTGGAGCCAATCCTTTAGTAGCCATAGTCCCAAAACCATGTCTCATCTCTCCCCTACTCATATACTGAGCATTAAAAGTCATTTGTGCATTCACGCTGCCAAAAGCTAAGGCTGTTAAACCTAAAGCAATTGATTTTAATTTATTAACTTTCATATGTATTGTATTTGTTTTTGTTTTTATTCAATGGATTATAAACTTAATCTAATAGCTTCTTATGCATGCTATTAAATTAAGTTATTCAAATATTTAACAAGGTCTTTCACACCCTTTTCTGTGGTAGAAATACCAGTTTACAAATGTTGCAATTACAGCATAAACTGTTAACCCTACGAAGAATGCATTTGGAGTACCTGTTGCTTTAATAATAGCTGCAATAGACATTGCGAAAATGAATGGCCCGAAAGCTGCAACTGCCGCTGTCCAACCAATAACTCCTGCAGCTTGACGTGGATTGTGACCAAAAACAATTGGATATTGTCTAAAAGTTGCCGCATTACCAATACCAGTAAAGAAGAACAACATCAACATAATTCCAACAAACATTGGGAACTGTTCCATACTAGTTGGAGCAACCAATCCTAAAGTAACTAACAATGTACTTCCGATAATTAATCCAATACCACTAATCGTAGTTAAAACACCTCCACCAGTTTTATCTGCAATAAATCCAAACAAAACTCTACTTGCAGAACCAATAAGAGGACCATAAAAAGCATATTGTAAAGGATCTGGTGCATCTGGAAAATCACCATAAACTGTTTTTATTAACATTGGGAAAGCTGCTGCTAATCCAGCAAACCCACCAAAAGTCATCAAATAAGTAATCGTACAGTACCAAGTATGTTTATCAGAAAAGATATCTAATTGTTCTTTAAAAGAAGCAACAACAGGTACACTTCTCAATTGGAACCAACTCAAAATCCCGAATATAATTAAGAAAGGGATGTACCAAAATGCAGCTGTTTGAAGAAAAATTGGTTTATTATGAACACCATTATCTTTCTCTTGGTATTTAGCCAATACTTTTTCAGCAACTTTTGGATTAATATTACTAACCGTTTTCACTTGCATAGCCAATGGCATGACCTCAAATACAGCAACATTATCCGTTTCTTTAATTGATTTACCTTTCAATAAATCAGCTAATTTTTTCTTGTTTGCTTTACCAATAATTGCTTTTTGAGCTTTCAAAGGAAGCGTTGCAAAAATTTCAACTCTTTTCGCATCATCAATTTTCTCAAAAACAGCTTTCACTTCTTTCGGTTCAACTTTCGTAAAAACCATTGAAACTCCATACACCCCAACACCAATCATAACCGGTGTTAAAAACTGCACTAAACTCACACCGAAGTTACCAATACCAGCTTGAATTCCTAGAGCAGTACCTTTTAATCTTTTTGGAAAAAACAAATTCGTACTTGGCATGTAAGATGAGAAATCTCCTCCTCCAAATCCTGTCAAGAAAGCAAGAACCATGAACATCCAAAAAGGAGTTGACAAATCCATTACTGCAAACCCAATCCCAACACAAGGAATAATTTTTAATAGTGTTGAAATGGAAATAACATGCCTTGTCCCATAAATCGGCAGTAAAAAGGTATGAATAATTCTCAATAAACCACCTGCTAAACCAGGCATTGCTGCCAACCAAAACAACTGATCTTGGTCAAATTTAAATCCTATCCCTGGTAATTTTACCACCAAAGCACTCATTATAAACCATGTTGAGAATGAAAACGTTAATGCACCCGTTGTAATCCACAATGTTTTCCATGCTCTTGCACTTCCACCCGAGTTCCATAACTGTTCGTTTTCTGGATCCCACTTTTCTAACCATGTTGCCATCTTGTTCTTTTTTTTTAATTAATAATTAAATTCTAAATAATTTAACGTATTATCCTTAAAATAGGACAGGCCGCTTTTTTAAACACACTATACGTTCTACTTCCCATTAACAATTGACCAACAGGAGAAGATTGATGACTAGCTAATACAATTAAATCCGCCTCATGATGATTTGCTGATTCAACGATTTCAGAAGCTACATCACCATGTCTCATCTCTACTTCTATATTTTCAATACCTAATTGATTTAATCGTGTTTTTTCAGTTTGAAGAATCACTTTTCCTTCTTCAACCCACTGATCTCTTACCTGTTTCCATTCAGTAGAATCAGAATTTTCAGCTCCAGCAGAACTCCATCTTTCTTCTACATAAAGTACAACCACTTTCGTATCTTTTCCTGAACAAATTTTAGCAACATTTTCTGCAGCTTTTTCAGCTAATGCAGAGTTACCAACAGGATAAACGATGTTTTTTAAATAATTTTTTGTTTT
>CANJKA010000128.1 GCA_947474675.1 Flavobacteriales bacterium | reverse complement strand
ATTTTTTTTGAACAAATGAAATTGGAATATTCACTTCAATCCAATTTCCAATAGCAGAAATTCCGACAATAATTCTATATTTTCCTTTTACAAGAATACAAGTAGCTTCCAAGCCTTTGAAAGGGCCTTTAATCACTACTACCTCTTCGCCTTCTATAAAAGCAATTTCATTAAAAACCAGACAATCTTCTGATTCATTTAATAATATTTTTAAATTTTCAATTTCATTTTCTTTGATGATCGCTGGCTTTTTTAAATATTTCAAAATCCCACAAACACCTTGAACATCGTATAGCTTAATCAAATTTTTCTCTTCCGTTTTTACAAAAACAAAAGAAGAAATTAAAGGTATCATTACTTTTTTTTTTCGATCGCTCCATTTTCTCATCGTTGAAATCAAAGGTAAATATACATTTATACCCAATTTATCCATTCTCTCGAAAACTTTTTTCTCAGCTTTCGGCATCGTATAAATAGCATACCAATTAGAAATCTCTTCGGTTTTAGACATTTTAATTTATTAAATTAATAACAGATGAATCAGCATCATTTTTTATTTCTCCCTCTTTTTTATCCATTTGATCCTTTAAGTCAACATCAATAGTCAACAGAAGAACAAGAAACGGTATTAATGGAGCTTTAAATCTTACTAACACCCCTAATAATCCAGAAGTAACTCCAGACATATATGCCATTAACAAACAGAAAAAAAACGCAAAGATAAAAAACTCATGTTTTCGAATTAAATTTACTTTTTTTATTGCTCTAGACCTAAAAAAAACAATCGTTAAATATAAATAAAATGCACCTTCCAAACCATTTAAGATTAGAGTTATGGAAAGAGATTCCCATAAAAAAGGTCTGTAAAGTCCTGCAATTACAGCTGGAACAAAAGCTTTCACCATTCCTGCAGATGAATAATCTGTTACTCCCAAATCATACTTTTTCCCTTCATAGGTATCATTTACAGCAAAATCTTTTTGAATTAAGGCTGCTTCTTCCAGTTTTTCCGAATTCATTAAACTATCTCCCTGAAAAGTAAAAAACAAGAAGCCAACAACAATAGATAAAAGTCGAATACTATAAAAAGCAAACGCATTAGATCTATACTTATTCGCTATACGAGCACTATAGGTAAAAGCAAGGCATACCACAATAGTAGAAACCATAAAACTTCGGATATTCAATAATAAAAAACCATAGAAAGCGATCCAAAAAAAATTTTTAAATTCTGTTTTTTTGTTCATCGAAAGCACCTGGAAAGCATTACAAATGATTATTGTCGTTGAAAACATTACAATTGTATCTTTTGTTATACCCGAACACCAAAAACCCACCGATGGTACAAATAATACAGCAATAGCAATATTTTTATTCGTGTTTAATTTAAAACTATGCACTAATTCAAACAATTTCCAAGAAGCAACAGATGATAAATAAGCTAATAAAAACGTTGTTACTAAATAGCTTTTAAAAGTAAAAAAGCTGAAAATGGAAACAATTTTAGAAATAAACCAACTTTCCTTTTCTCTATAAATCCAACCTGGAGGATATCCTGTAGAAATATCAAAATGGCCATAATAAAGAGACATGTCGGGATCCGAAAACAATTCTTTAAAGTACATATCTGATGATTTCCAAAATAGATTATTCATTTTTAAACCACCGTCCCAATATGCTAATGTATCACCTCCATCAACCACTATAATAAAATACAATGCATAAACTAAACTTAATAAAAGTTTTGCGTAGGCATTTTGACTGTAATATTTGAAATAGTCATACTCTAAATATTGCTTTTTTTTAATATTTACAAAACTAAAAATAAGAAAGAGAAAAAAAATTGCCCAAACAATATCAATAATTGAAAAATAATCAAGCTGAAATAAATCTTCCATTTAAGACAAAATTGTTTTTAATATATTGGCACATATAATAACCATTTTTAAAATTAACCTATCTATTTATGCTCGGATTCTGCACAGTTTGATCAATTTTAGCTGATGGCTAATTTCATGTCGTCAATAAAGGTATTTAAAAAGCTCAAAAATAATCAATTTAAGTCTTAAATATACTATTCTTGATTAAAAAAATAAAGAAATTGGAATAGGAATTTTACATAATTAATTAATACCTTAGCTGTTCTTAATTAATGTTTTCAAAATGTTTTCAAAATTTCACACAATAAAAAATAATACTTCATTTCATATTTTAATTTTAATATGCTTATCTTTTTTCACTTGTTTAAAAGCAAAATGGGCATATGAAGCTTTTACTGAGTCAAACATTCCTGTCTATGATGGTGTTATGTATCAATACCACCAAATTAAACGCTACGAATCCTTTCAAGGAGATTTCAGTTGGATCAACCATTACAGTCAAGCCGTTTATGAATTTCAAGGCCACTATGTAACAGCCGCATACAATAGCTTTATTACTTTTTTCTGCCCTTCACTCTTGAAAAATGATTTGGATATTTTTATTAGAGGAATTCTAACACTTTTGATATTTTCTTTCTCTGCATACGTCTACTTCAGAGAGAAAATAGGGAAATTAAAGACTGTAGTTATAATCGGAATCATTTTGCAAATGCCCTTTTTCACTCATTATAGAACTGGAATTAACACTTATATTCCAGAATTATCATGCGCCCTGTTGATTATATCAGGCTATTTATTAATTCTTCATTTCTTTTCAACTTTTCAATTTAAACATTTTGCTGTCGGACTTATTTTAATGATATCAACAATTGGAATTCGTTTTAATTTTTTCTCGTATGTTTTTTTACTAGGCTTACCACTTCTATTTATTTACATTAAAAATTGGAACAACTATAGTTCAAAACTAAAAAAACTTACGCTTATTTACACTATAATAATATTGATTTTTACAGGTAGCTATATCCTCTACTTTTACACACCTTTTTACACCTATTATACTAAAACAGCCTATGCATATTCAACAATCTCTCTCTCTTTCAGTACAATGTTACAAGATTTTTGGACCTATTTTTCATGGGAAGGGTATATAATTTTGGCACTCATTATATTAGTAAAAAAAACTATCGCTATCGAAAATAGTTGGAAATACAATTTTTTAATTTTATACCCTTTTTTAATTTTTTTCATTTTTATCATTTTAATATTAAAAACTGAAAACATTCCTCATATAATATCAGTTATGGCATTCTTTTTTTCAATGTCTGCTTTTTTAATTTCTCCAATAAACAAACTAAAAATCAACTCAAAATTTACATCTATACTTGTTATTTTTTTATTAGGATTGATTAATTACTCATTTTTAAAATCAATTGATAAAAATAAAAACATTGAACAATACCAAGTTCAAAATACATTGATATCATTTTTCACACATAAAATACAATCAAATAAAGCAGAAACACCTAATTATCTATGTTTTTTTGAAGGAATGACAGAAATACCTATCAATGTTGCCATTTATCAAAAAACAAATAAATTAATAACTAATAAAGAATTTTTTTTCAATCAAGATGTTTTTTATAAAAATGGCCTAAACTGTCAAAATTCATCAGAGTGTTTTGCCTATTATAAAAAAAATATTGGAGACATTGATTACATCATCATAAACTCAAAACCTCCCATCATTAATTTGTTTCCTATCGCTAGAAAACTGAATATTAAAATGCTAACTTATTTGAAGACATGCTCAGAATTTAAAGTGATAAAAAAAATTAAATCAACCTATTACGGTGAAATAATTATTTACCAAAGAATAAAAAAATAATACATATAGCAAAGAATCCTATCATTTTAAAGAAAACCCAATGACTCGAAAAAAAATTTCAATCGTAGTTCCAGTATATAACTCTTCCAATTTTCTTCCTAATTTATTGGAAGCAATTGAAGTTGAAAGAATTAATTCAACTTGGGATTTAGAGGTTTTATTGATCGATGATGGAAGTAAGGATAATAGCTATGAAAAAATTATTGAATTAAGCTCGGAATATGCTTATATAAAAGGAATTAAATTAGCTCGAAATTTCGGGCATCAAATTGCTGTTAAAACAGGTTTAAGTTATTGTACAGGAGACTATGTCGCAGTCATTGATGATGATTTACAAGACCCACCTTCACTTCTTCCTTATTTTTTTTCCTTTTTAGATGATGGGAATGATGTAGCTTATGGAGTAAGAAAAAAAAGAAAAGAATCATTTATCAAAAAAATGAGTTATTCTCTATTTTATAGGATCTTAAAAAAACTAAGCAACACTAAAATTCAAATAGACAGTGGTGATTTCTGTGTCATGAAAAAAATTGTTGTCCAAAACATGCTTAAATTACAGGAAAAAAATCCTTTTTTAAGAGGAATAAGAGCGTGGGTTGGATTTAAGCAAGTAGGTGTAGAATATGAACGTCACGCTCGATTTCAAGGAGAATCTGGATATACTTTGAGAAAATTATTTAAAATAGCTCTTGACGGTATTTTCTCATTTTCGAATGTTCCAATTCGACTTATCACCATTTTAGGAACAATTGGACTTCTATTCGCTATTATGTATTCCTCTGGCATTCTATATCAAAATTTAATGCACAATATAAAAGTTAAAGGTTATACCTCACTAGTAATATTATTATCTTTTTTTAGCTCTTTAATACTTATTTGTATAGGAATAATTGGAGAATATATTGTTCGAATATATGATGAAGTAAGAAATAGACCTTATACAATAATTGAAGAAACTATAAACATCTAATTATGAATATTGCTATTATTGGGGCGAACGGTTTTATTGGGAAACACTTAGTAGATTCACTTTCAAAAAATTCACAAAATGATCTATTTTTATTTGGAAGATCAGAAGACTATTTATCCAATAGTAATTTGAATTATAAAAAAATTGATTTATTTAATTCAATTCAAAATTCTGAATACTTTAAAAACATTGATTTTATTTATTACCTAGTTTCAGCTTCAATCCCCTCTTCAACCTGGGAAAATCCATCACTTGAAATTGAAAATAATTTAATTCCATTTATCACTTTTTTAGAATGCATTACAAAATTAAGCGTAAAGAAAATTGTTTTCATTTCAAGTGCAGGGACTATTTATGGAAGTTCGGAACAAGAACTAACAGAAAATTCAAATAAAAAACCTTTTTCACCATACGGCATAAATAAAGTGACAATGGAATATTATTTAAATTATTTTGAAGTAAAGTATAATTTAAAATATAGCATATTTAGAGTGTCTAATATATATGGAGAAGGGCAAGACACTTCAAAAGGTTTAGGGATTATTAATACCTTTTTAGAAAAAATTATTTTAGAAAATTCAGTGACCGTTTTTGGTAATGGAAGTGTAATAAGAAATTACATTTATGTAAAGGACGTTGCAAAAATCATTGCCAATTCAATTAATTCAGATTTAGAAAAATCAGAAATTTATAACTTATCTTCTAATGATTCTTTCAGCATTAATGAATTAATAGATATATTAAAATTGAATTTAAATGAAAATTTCTCTGTTATATATATTGGAACAAGAGAAAGTGATAATCCGAAAATTTTATTAGATAATACTAAACTTACAACAGAATTTATAAATTTAGAATTTACACCCTTCCAAGAAGGTATTTATAACACATATTTAGAATTAAAGAAAAAAATCAATTTATAATATGAATTATTATTCTATTGATGATGATAAGGTTCCCCTTTTAATATAGTCATAGATCTATATATTTGCTCAAAAAATATCATACGAATCATTTGATGAGAGAAAGTCATTTTTGATAAAGAAATTTTAGAAATTGCTTTACTATATACTTCAGATGAAAAACCAAAAGCACCACCTACAACAAAAACAATACTTTTTCCACCTTGATTAAATTTCTTCTGTAAAAATTCAGAAAATTCAATAGAAGAAAATAATTTACCATTCTCATCTAAAAGAATTAATTGATCACCACTTGATAATTTTGACAATATCTCTTTCCCTTCTAATTCTTTCAATTGGTCAATTGAAAGGTTTTTTGAATTTTTAATATCCGCAATTTCAATTCTTTCAATTGAAATATAATGTTTGAGTCGATTTAAATACTCTTGTTCACCAGAAATCAAGAAGTTTTCTCCCGTTTTTCCAATACAAATAAATTTTATTTTCAATTTATGTTTTTTTGACAAATATATATAAAAATCAAACCCTAAAGTAAATAATGTGGCATTGAATTTGCAGTAAAAAAGTTCAATTTTTTATTTATGATTTTTTTATATTCTTTTTTAACAGCATTTGTTTTCAATTTTTATGAAATAAGTGAAATACCTTATTCCTCCTTAGAAAACGCATTTTCAGAAAACAATGCCCAAGAAATCGTAAAGTTAGGTAAAGATAAAATTTTATTGAACATCCTTGGTATTGAAGGTGCATATAGCCATTCACAAGCAACTTTAGTATTAAAAGATTTCTTTACAAAAAAACCTGGCTCAACATTTAAATTCATTTTTAAAGGAAAAGAAACTACAGAAGGCTCCTTCAGTATCGGAACATACACCAGTAAATCAGAAAGTTTTCGTATAACAATTCAATTTAAAAAAATAAATAATGAATTCAAAATTGAAAGTTTAACAATTGAGAAATCATAAAATACTTTTATTTAAAATTAGAAAGACCTTATTGGTCTAACGAATCCTAATGAACTTTTATCGATTTGAACAACAGCAGAATTAGGTCCATAAACCGTCCAGATATTATTTTGATCAATTTCAGAAGATGTTATATGATATGCCCCTGTGAAATTCGCTTGTCCAATCTTACCAAGACTTTCGGATAATCCTCTCATTTCCTCCATTGAAGGTAGATACCAATCGCTATATCCTAATGTATCTAATTCATTACACGCAAATGCCGCTGTACCAGTGCCACACGAAGCTACAATGTCTAAGGTGTTAGCTAACCCTGAACCAACAGCTGTATTATCAGCACCTGTTATGTTTTCACCACCACACCCCCAAGGAAGTCCAGAAGGAGTTAAATAAAAATCAGCAGAAATAAGACCATGCTTACCCGTTTGATCAATGTAAAAAACTCTACCACCACCATAATTTTGTCCTACCCAAAAATAATAACAAGAATGGTCGTCTTTCGTTGCGTTACTGTCAAAATTTAAAGCTTCAGGATCAGAACACCCTCTTTTTTTACAAGAAAAAAACAAAGTCGAACCAAGTAATAGTAGTAATGTAAATTTGAAAAACTTCATAATTATTAATATTTATAATTTTAATTTTATAATAATCACAAAGCAAGATTTATTCAATTTTCAGAAGAAACACTAATAATATGAATTGTAAAATATAAAAGTAATGACGTAAAGATAAAATAAAAATAGATCAAATTAAAAAAAGCAAGTAATTTTCTTAATTTTGTCTTTATGATAGACACTATTATAGATATCGCTTTAAAAGAAGACATTGGAGATGGAGACCATTCTTCCCTTTCCTGTGTTCCATCAAACGCTAAAGGTCATGCAAAATTAATTATCAAAGATGAAGGTGTAATTGCTGGAATTGAATTAGCTGAACGGATTTTTAAAAGATATGATCCTACCTTAAAAGTTGTTATTTTTAAACAAGATGGTACAAAAGTAAAATATGGAGACATTGCACTAGAAGTTCATGGTAGTTCTAGATCAATTTTAGCAACCGAACGATTGGTTTTGAATTTTATGCAACGAATGAGTGGAATCGCTACACAGACTAATAAAATTGTTTCTTTATTAGAAGGTTGCCCAACGAAATTACTAGACACAAGAAAAACAACTCCGGGTATTCGTTACATGGAAAAATGGGCTGTTCGAATTGGAGGCGGCCATAATCACAGATTTGCTTTATACGACATGATTATGTTAAAAGATAATCACATTGATTACGCAGGAGGGATTTCACAAGCGATTAAACGAACAAATGAATATTTGATTTCTACAGGAAAAAAATTAAAAGTGGAAGTTGAAGTTCGAAATGAAGAAGAATTAAAACAAGTTATCGAAACTGGAATGGTTAACAGAATTATGCTAGATAATTTTACTCCAGAAAGAATAAAAGCAGTTTTGCCTACTATTCCAAAAGAATATGAAACAGAAGCCTCTGGTGGAATAACCTTAGAAACTATTAGAGAATTTGCAGAAACAGGTGTTGATTTTATATCCGTTGGAGCCTTAACTCATAGTTTTAAAAGTTTAGATATGAGTTTAAAGGCTTTTTTTTAATGTTTTTTAAAACCATCTTGCTAAAGAATAAAAAATTAACGAAGACTCATTTAAGCTGCCTTAGATTAAAGTTAATATTACTTTTTCTTAGAAACAGCAAAAACACTTACCCCAAAAGGGAATTTAATAAATTTAAGCACTCTATTTTCAAATTTCAATAAAACAATCAGAGTCCAATTTATAAATGAGTTTATTTCATATAATTGATCAGAAGCTTTAGAAGATTTCTTAAATAATCTTTGTGAAGCTCTTATAAAAAAAGAAGGTAAAAACAACATGAAATTCCAATATGATTTTTTTTCAATTTGGAAACCACTTTTTTTCAGAATATCAATTAATCCATTTTTTTTGTATCTCTTGAAATGGTGATTAATTTCATCGTGTTTACTCCACAATGATTGAAATGCAGGGACAAAAACAATTAAACATCCGCCAATTTTCAAAACCCTATTCCACTCATTTAATGCTAAAAAATCATCCTCAATGTGTTCTAAAATATCTGAAGCAATTACAAGATCGAACATTTCTGAATCAAAATTCATTGACTGAGCGTCCATTACAGAAGTGTTTAAAATATTTCTTTCTATACTAACTTGAATAGCATTTTCACTTATATCAATCCCGAAAACATTTTCAAAACCTTCATTTTTCAAAATTGTAAGTAAAGGACCTCCAGAACAACCAATTTCTAATATTTTAGATTTTTTTGATAATTTTAAATCTTTAATCAATCTAAGAACCATATCTCTACGTGAGGCAAACCACCAATGTTTTTCTTCAAGTTGATGATATTTTAATTCATATTCGCTATCCATACTGCATTAAAAGTTAATAATAAATTTTTATAAAAACATTAATTTTTTAAAAACCTACGAATCAAATATACCTAAAAATAAATAATAAAATAATTATTCTCATTCTATAAAATTAAAATATAATTAGACAATCACAAAGCTATTAAATTAAATTTTCTAAACTAATCACAAAATCGATTATAAAAACCTCACTTAAAAACTGAATTTTTTTATTATATTTACCCTTAAAAACACAAAATGATAGAATTATTTCAACATTTATTCCACTTAGATTTTAAATGGCTTTTCGCGAATTATGAAGCTTCAATTTATACCGTTTTATTTTTAGTAATTTTCATAGAAACAGGTGTGCTTATCATGCCTTTTCTTCCTGGAGATTCTTTATTGTTTACCGCTGGTATTTTTGCTGCGAAAGGTGATTTAGAAATAGCTTTTCTTCTACCTTTACTAATGTTTGCTGCGGTTTTAGGAGATAATTGTAATTATTGGATTGGGCGTAAAATTGGTGTAAAGGTATTAGATATAAAAATAAAAGGGAAAAAAATTATCAATTACAAATATCTTGAACAGACAGAAGCTTTTTTTGAGAAAAATGGAACTAAAGCAATAATTATGGCCCGTTTTGTACCTATTGTTCGAACATTTACCCCTTTTGCTGCAGGTGTAGGGAAAATGGAATATAAAAAATTCTTTCTTTTTGATGTCTTTGGTGGGTTTTTATGGATCTTCAGTTTAACAATAGCTGGATATTTACTAGGTGAAATTGAATGGATCGCAAACAATATTGAAAAAGTTTGTTTAGGTATTATCTTTTTCTCTGCATTACCTATAATAATTGAAGTTTTAAAATCAAAATTCGGTAAAAAGAATGCGTAAATTTGGCTTAATCGGAAAGACATTACATCATTCATTTTCAAAAAGTTTTTTTACTGAATTCTTTGAAAAAGAAAAAATAGATGCAGATTATTCAAATTATGAATTAAAGGAAATATCTGACATTACACCTCTTTTTGATTCTAAATCAATTTCAGGATTAAATGTGACAATACCTTACAAACAAAGTATCATTCCTTTTTTAGACGAATTATCGGATGAGGCCAAATCTATTGGTGCTGTAAATGTTGTTCAATTTAATAATGGTAAAATAATTGGTCATAATTCAGATGCTTTTGGTTTTCATCAATCCATAAAGCCATTTTTAACAAATCTTCATGAAAGAGCATTAATTATTGGTACAGGAGGAGCATCAAAAGCAGTTGAATACGTTTTCAAATCACTTGGGATTGATACAATTTCAATTTCAAGAAATCCAATTGGAGAAAAACAATTTTCTTATACAGATATCAATCATCACATGTTAAACGCATGTAAAGTTATTGTTCACTGTACTCCAGTTGGCACTTTTCCAAATGAAAATGATGTAATTCCATTTCCTTTTGAATTTTTAACAAAGGATCACTTGGTAGTTGATTTAATTTATAATCCTGAGAAAACAAAATTCTTACAATTAGCACAAGAACATGGTGCTACAATTTTGAATGGTCAATCAATGCTTCAACAACAGGCATTGAAAGCATGGGAGATTTGGAATAAATAAACCATCTTCGGTACAAAATTGGATAAAGTGTTCCACTTTATCCAATTTCACTCAGATTGGTTTATTCATTCCAAAACTTTTACTTATTTTTACATCACAATGAAATTAAAACAAAAATTATGTCAAAAATTAAAGTAGCAAATCCCATCGTAGAGTTGGATGGTGACGAAATGACACGTATCATTTGGAAATTTATCAAGGATAAATTGGTTTTACCTTATATCGATTTAGACATTAAATATTATGATTTAGGGATAGAATCTAGAGATGCTACGAATGATCAAATTACAGTTGATGCTGCAGAGGCGATTAAAATTCATAAAGTAGGGATCAAATGTGCTACCATTACACCAGATGAAGACCGCGTTAAAGAATTCAATTTGAAATCTATGTGGAAATCTCCAAATGGAACTATTCGTAATATTTTGGATGGTACTGTTTTTAGAGAACCGATTGTTTGCCAAAATGTACCCCGTTTAGTTACTAATTGGACAGCACCAATTATCGTTGGTCGTCACGCTTTTGGAGATCAATACAAAGCAACTGATGCTGTATTTAGAGGGAAAGGGAAATTGACAATGACATTTACTCCTGAAGACGGAAGTGAAGTACAATCATTTGATGTTTTCAATTTCAAAGGAGACGGTGTAGGTATGGCAATGTACAACACAGAAGAATCTATTCGTGGATTTGCTAAATCTTGTTTCAATATGGCTTTAACAAAAAAATGGCCATTATACCTTTCTACAAAAAATACTATCTTAAAAAAATACGACGGATTCTTTAAAGATATTTTTCAAGAAATTTTCGAAGCTGAATACAAAGGTAGATTTGATGCTGCTGGAATTACGTATGAGCATAGATTAATTGATGACATGGTTGCATCTGCATTAAAATGGAATGGGAATTTCGTTTGGGCATGTAAAAACTATGATGGAGATGTTCAATCTGATACTGTTGCACAAGGATTTGGTTCTTTAGGATTAATGACTTCTGTTTTGGTTACTCCTGATGGAGAAGTTATGGAAGCAGAAGCTGCTCACGGAACTGTTACTCGTCATTATAGAGAACATCAAGCTGGAAGAAAAACTTCTACGAATCCAATCGCATCAATTTACGCTTGGACAAGAGGTTTAGCTTTCAGAGGGAAATTAGATGGGAATCAAGAATTGATTGATTTCTGCTTAAAACTAGAAGAAGTTTGTGTTGAAACTGTAGAAAAAGGTATCATGACAAAAGATCTAGCGGTTTGTGTTCATGGTAACAAAGTCAATCATGGTGAACACTATGTTTATACTGAAGAATTTTTAGATGCTTTGGATAGTGGAATTCAAGCAAAAATGAAATAAAAAGAAGGAAAAATCTTTCAAAATAAAAGGAGGCTTTACAAATGTGAAGTCTCTTTTTAGTTTTTGTCAGTATCTAAAAGTGAATCAATATAGGATCAGGTCATATTGTTGGGGGAACAAAAAAATATAAATAGATTTATAGCTCTACATTAAACTTTTAATCTTAGTAAGGCTATTATTTTCTTACTTTTCCTTGATGAAAAGTAAGCAAAAATCAAGGTTCTTTCCAAGGAATTTTTCACTTCAACTTATTTATAATTTGATTCTTCGAATTTATAATTTTATGTAATGAAGTGAAACCGCACGTAAATACTTTCCTTCACGCTCCCTTTCGCTGAAAAAACGAAACGCGATTACGGAAAAATTTACAGCTAATTCGGT
>CANJKA010000127.1 GCA_947474675.1 Flavobacteriales bacterium | reverse complement strand
TTTGGAAATTGGTATCCTGGAACAGGGCGATTTAATGAATCTTGGCACACAAAAATCTGTCCAATACCTGCAGCTGCATCAACTACAAGCACTATGTTCAGATGGACTCAACAAATTGGTACTAGTTCGACTACCGATTCTTGGGGATTGGACAACGTTGTAATCGCTTCCCCAAAAGCAACTACAATTACGATTACAAATCTAACAACGGGTAACACTGTTGGGACATCAACAACCTCACCCTTTACAATTACAGACGCTCCAATTGTCACAACAAATTATCAAGCATCCATAACAGATGGAACTACAACTTGTACATTTCCTTTAACGATAACAGTAACAGGAACATTAGCTCCACCTACTGTTTCAAACATTTCCTATTGCCAAAACAGTACAGCAATTGCATTAATTGCAACAGCAATCACTGGAAATACATTGAATTGGTATGGTACAAATGCAACTGGAGGAACAGCTTCACCTACCGCACCTACTCCACTTACAACAACTGCTGGAACAACTACTTATTATGTTTCTCAAATTACATCTGGTGGCTGTGAAAGCCCAAGAGTAGCAATAATTGTAACAATTGACGCTACGCCTATTTTAACAATCAACACTCCCGTAACCGTTTGTTCTCCTACTACAGTTAACCTAACATTAGCAGCTGTTACAGCAGGTTCAACTGGTGGAGGAACTTTAACATACTGGACTAATTTGGGTGCAACGACTTCTATGACAACTCCAACAGTTGCTACAAGTGGTACCTATTATATTCAAGCAGCAAATGGAACATGTAAAGATATTGAAGCTGTTACTGTTACAATCAATACGACACCCGTTTTAACAATCAATACGCCTGCAACTGTTTGTTCTCCTACAACTGTTAATTTAACTTTGGCAGCTGTAACAACAGGTTCAACTGGATCAGGGACAATAACATACTGGACTGATTTAGCTGCAACAACATCATTCACAACACCAACGGTTGCTACAAGTGGCACTTATTATATTCAATCAGCAAATGGAACATGTTCTGATATTGAAGCAGTCACAGTTACAATAACAACTTCTCCTAATTTAATTATAACGGATCCAACAGCTGTTTGCGAACCTCTTACAATTAACATTACTTTACCCGCAATAACAAACGGTTCAACAGGTGGAGGAACTCTTTCTTATTGGACAGATGCAAGTGCAACAATAGCATTGGTTAATCCAACATTAATTTCTATTTCTGGAATATATTTCATTAAATCAACAAATGGAGCTTGTACAGACATCAATCCAGTGAACGTTTTAGTTAACAATTGTGATTGCCCATTAGATTTAATCATTACAAATCCAACAGCAGTATGCTCTCCTTTAATAGTTGATTTAACATTGCCAGCTATAACAGTCGGATCTACCGGTGGAGGTGCATTGACATATTGGACTGATCTAGCCTGCACAAATCCATTGGCTTCACCAAATGCAATTGGAACTCAAGGAACCTATTACATCAAAAGCGATAATTTAGTTTGTTCTGATATTGAAGCTGTAACTGTGACAATTAACTTAACACCTATTTTAACAATTAATAATCCTACTGCGGTTTGTTCTCCTCTAACGGTAAATATTACTTTAGCAGCTATTACAAATGGAACGACAAATCCTGGAACAATCTCCTATTGGGCAGATGCAGCAGGGACCATTTCACTTTTGACTCCAAATGCAATAGCTATTGCGTCAAGCTATTACATCAAATCAACTTTAAGTGGATGTTCAGACATTGACCCTGTGCTCGTTTCGATTACTCCAACACCCGTCTTAACAATAATAGACCCTAGTTCTGTTTGTCCTCCTGGAACAGTTGATATTACTCAACCTGCAACAACTGCTGGTTCAACAGGCGGAGGAACACTATCCTATTGGACTGACGCAGCAGGAACAATAGCATTAACTACTCCTGCAGCAATAACAACTTCTGGAATTTATTATATCAAATCAACTTCAGGTACCTGTACTGATATAAATCCAGTTAACGTTTTAATTACAGCCCCAGTTTTGGTGACAACAAATCCTTCAGCCGTTTGTGCCCCTTCAACAGTTGATATTACTCAAGCAGCTACTACATTTGGTTCAACAGGTGGAGGAATTCTATCTTATTGGACAAATGCAGCTGGAACAATTGCTTTATTATCTCCAACTGCAGTTACATCAGGAGGAACTTATTACATTAAAGCAACTTCAGGAACTTGTTCTGACATAGAATCAATTCTTGTTACAATAAATACAACCCCCGTTTTAACGATAAATGATCCGGCTTCTGTTTGTTCTCCATTAACTGTTGACATTACTTCAGCAGCGATTACCTCTGGATCTTCAGGAGGAGGAGCACTTACATATTGGACCAATTCAACCGCAACATCATCATTGACTAATCCATCTGCAATAGCAAGTTCAAATACATATTATATTAAATCAACTTCAGGAGTATGCTCAGATATAAATCCCGTTGTTGTTACGATTAATACTACTCCTGTTTTATTAATAACTGATCCTTCGGCTGTTTGCGATCCTACGACAGTTAATATTACAACTTCTTTTACAACTGCAGGTTCTACAGGAAACGGAATTTTGACTTATTGGCAAGATTTAGGAGCTACAATTTCTGTAAACAATCCATCAACAATAAATGTAACAGGGATATATTATATTCAATCAACATTAGGAAGTTGTTCTGATATTGAACCTGTAAATGTTTCAATTAATTCAGCTCCTACCCTTTTAATAACTGATCCAATTGCAGTTTGCTCTCCGTTAAATGTCGATATTACATTAGCTGGAATTACAAATGGAAGTACTGCAGGAGCAACCTATACTTACTGGACAAATATTCTGGCAACAACAATTTTATCAAATCCTTCAGCAGTTGGCGTAGATGGAACTTATTATGTTAAAAGTACATTATTAGGCTGTTCAACTGTTCTGCCATTGATTGTAACAATTAATCCTTCTGCAAATGCAAATTTTAATCCTTCTAAAAATGAAATCTCTAATTTAAATACGATCGTTTCATTTTCAAACACATCAACAAACGCAACTCTTTACGCTTGGGACTTTGGTGATGGAGATAATTCAATTGCAGTAAATACATCTCATACTTTTCCAAATGAAACAGAAGCAATTTATACTGTAACTCTAATCGCAAACAACTCTTTTAATTGTCCTGACACAGCTATTAAAACGATAAAAGTCTACGAAGATTTATTGTATTTTATTCCTAATACGTTTACTCCTGATGATGACAAATACAATCAACTTTTCATGCCAATTGTTACAGCTGGATATCTGAAAGACACGTATGAATTTACTATTTTCAATAGGTGGGGTGAAATCATATTCAATACAAAAGATCTAAATGAAGGTTGGAATGGAACAACTCCAACTGCTGAAGAATCTCAAGACGGAACGTATACTTGGCAAATGTATATTAAAGATTCAAGAAAAGGTGTTCGACATATTTTTGTTGGACATGTAAATTTGATTAGATGAAAAAATTGATTTTTATAGATGCAGAGACGTAAAATTTTACGTCTCTGCATCTATAAAAATCAATCTGAATTCTATTCTTTTATTAATTTAATTGTATGTGTATTTTCATCTGTTTTCACTTGCAACAGATAAATTCCATCTGGAAATTTAGCACTAGGAATTGTTAAAAATGAATTTGAATTCATTTCTTGATTACTTTGCTTAAATACTATTTCTCCTAAAATATTTATTACTTCAAAAGAAAAATTTTGGTTTTTCCAGTTTCCTGAAATATTCCATTCATCACTTGTTGGATTAGGGAAAACATTTAATCCGAAATCATTCTCTGGTTTTTCAGGAATAGCTGCATTTGGATCAAACACAATAAAACTACCCATCATTCCGTCGTCTTCATGATGTAAAATATGACAATGGTACATATAAGGTGTCATAGAATCTGAGAAAGTGATAAATTTTGTAATAAATTGTACACTATCACCCGGCATTACTAAAACAACATCCTTCCAACCTGTTTCTGATGAAATTGCAGCAATACCATTTTTTTTAATTATATTGAATTGGATATCGTGAATGTGAAACGGATGAGCTATAAGGGTTTTATTAATTATCGTCCAGATTTCTGTAGAATTTAAAGGAATTCGAATTTCAATTGAGTCATGATTAAATACTTCTCCATTAATAGCGAAAGGACCTTCCATAATGTTTGGTGCATCAGCAGGTAAAAGACGAATTGTGTCAAAAATTAATTCTCTATTGACAGTTACATCAAGTACATTATAAGGCACATAAGGAACTAACACTGAAGGAATACTCGTAACTGGAACTGGAGTTACAGTGGGATTAACAACATTAATCTCAAGTAAATTCACATCCATTCCATTCAAGAAATTATCCATGTACATCTCCATTACATCAGGTATAATACCAACAAGTGGCGAACCATAAACACCATTTGGTATTTCAGAAGAATAACTCATTAATTGGAGTGTTTGTCCATTTAAAGAAGATAAATCAACCAATATTTCCGAACGTTCACCAGGAGCAAGTTGCAATCTTGTCAATTGATTAGAAGCTGCAATTAATCCACCATCAGTTGCAATTTGTGAAAACGTCATGTTATTTGAAAAACCAAAATTGAATGTTCTCATGCTACTTCCATTCAACAATCTTAACCTGATAACTTGTGCTGGTGCATCTAAATATGGATCAATTGTTCCATTTACAAATAAAGCAGTATCCATGTGGTTTGCAATTGCAATTTTGGTAGTTATATCAAACGCTTTTGATTGAACAATTAGTGGAAAATCATCAATACCGTAGGTTGAAGGCAAACCCAACGCTTGTTCTGCTGGATCGTGAATAATAATCATTCCTGCTAAACCTTTCGACACATGAAGATCTGTTTTCCCTTCTCCATGCGGATGATACCAAAAAGTCCCCGCATTATTTAAAATCTCAAAAGTTGGGCTCCAAGTCGAGCCTGAAGGAATAATTTGATGAGGACCACCATCATTCATTTGAGCAACATGTAATCCATGCCAATGCATTGTCGTTTGGACAGTTAAGTTATTTATAACATTTAACGTCACAATATCCCCTTTATTTACAATAAGAGTTGGAGATAAAAAAGATCCATTAATCCCATAAGTTGGAGTAAGGATTGAACCATAAAAATTTGTTGTTCCAGCTTGAACATTCAAATTAAAATTAGTCCCAGTTAAACTTGGAGGAATAAATAATGGATTCTGTCCATAAGAAAATATACTTCCAACTGATAGAGAAAGAAATAATAGAGCTTTATAAAATTTCATTTTGAATTATTTTTGAATCATCAATGTTTAATACTAATCTTTTGATTAGTCAAAACACCATTAATATCAATTTTAAGAATATAAGAACCATTTGGGATTTCTGAAACATTTATTTCTTTTGTTCCATTTTTAATTTTAATTTCTTTTTGTGATAATACTTTTCTACCAGTTATATCAATTAATTCAAAAGAAACAGTTGATTCATCTTTTAAATTCAAATTAACGTTTAATAGCTCAAATGTTGGATTTGGAAATACATCAATAGAAGTAATATTTTCATCTAATTTTAGAGTATTCGCTTGAGCTGGATCTATCAAATCTAAAATTAAATTTCTCATTGATACTGTATCAGAAACATCAAATCCTTGATCATATAAACGCATAACAGAATGATTTGTTCCTCCTAACAATACAATTGTAGGCATTGCGAACTCGCCATAATACGGCCACGAATCACCTCCATTATTCATAGGTATATATAATGGTAAATTATTATCGATAACCCAATTAGCAGAATAAGCACAATCGGTAACATTTTCAAATGGATACGAATACGCTTTTACCATTCCAGGATAATTTGCATTAATATGATTCGCCATTGTTTGAATTGAAGTAGCATGAGGTGGACAAGTACCACAATTTGGCATGTAATAAAACAATACTACCGCTTTTCCAGCATCTAAATCAGAGAACAAATGAACAGGATTTCCGTTGCAATCGTTTGTATTAAAATCTAATGCTGTCTGAGAAAAGCTGATATTTAAAGTAAAAATAAAACTGGCTAAAATTGCTGTTTTATGTATAAACGAAGTATTCATATTAAGTCTATTTTGATTACTAATAAAAATTAAGTATGAATTAAAAAAAATTAAAAGACGTTATAATACGCCTAAAATTCATAGTTAATAAAACAAACATAATAAAAAATAAGAACTTTTTTAAATTTCAGGAATACAAATAGTTTTTATAATTGGAATGCTATAAAATAAAATAAAATAAAACAGAAAATAAAATCAATTAAAAACTTTAAATGTCTCCCCATTTTCAAAAACTTTCAAATAAACTCCAGCCGGAACATTTTCAAAATCTACAATTTGCCCCATCATATTCACATAATAAAAAGCTCCTTGTTCAATCGAAAACCTTACAGAAACTGGATCAAACGTAACTTGATTTCCATCAAAATCAACTTGTGATAATTGATAATAGACAACCTCTGACATTTCTGAATTATCATTGATAAAATAAGCAATTTTTGACAAGCTATTTCCTGCCCCATTTACCCTTGCAATTTCATTCCAATCAATACCGTCAATAGATTTTTTCACGATGAAATAATCATTGTTTCTTTCTGATAAAGTTGACCATAAAACGTCAACTGAATTATTGCTTTTCTTAACAGCATTCAGAGAAAGTAAATCAATAGGAAGTACTACTATAACGTTCAATAAACTTGGAACAAAAATTGAAAAAGTATTCAAACCTGATGATAATAAAAAACCATTGGCAACCATTCTACCAGAACCATTTTCAACGTTGACTGTTCCTGCTTGATTTAAGTCACTTAAGGTAACACTCGAAGATGCTCTTTTCATAATACATTGCTGATTATTTACCCAACTTGACAACGTGTAATTTTCATTGTACATTTTAATGGAATACGTCCCACTTGAAGGTTGAGCGTTTGGATCAAGTTGTGTGTATCCTTTATTGTCTAAACAAAGCATAGTTCTGGTTGTAACTCCAGTTCCTGTCATTTGTTTCCCTAAAGCAGCAAAAGCTAATTGAGTATAGTCAGCAGGTAAACCTGAAATAAATTTACCATCTAAATAAGTTGTTCCAGCTAAACTATTATTTACAATTTCGGATAGATAATAATTTGTTGTACCTGTTCCATTCCCTAATGGAAATCCATAAGTTGATGCATTAGTACCAATATATCTTCTTAAGTTTCCTTTTACATAACTAGCATTAGAATAACCTGTAAATTTTGAAGCAACAGAACTTAGCGCTATTAATTTAAAACTTCCTGTTGTCACAACACCATCTGTTAATGTTCCAGTACCTTCTATATTACAATCATCTAAAAGAGTTAATGCGGTTGTGGTAGTCGTATTATTTACAGTGTAATTATAATAATTCTCTCCTCTAGTTGTTACATTTTGATTTGTTGTACCGTCAAAAGTAACAGTGTTTGATAAGTGATAAAATTCAGTTCCTGTATTTAACCAATCATTTGTAATATTAATATTAAAAGGACCATCTCCTGTATTGAATTTCGTATAAGGTCTATCATCAGAATTAACTCCATCTGTCTGAGCTACTTGAGACGCACTTCCTTCAGCTCTTATTAAAGCATCATCACCAAAAACGCCTGTAGTAACTGAAATAGCATCAATTCCACCTGGAGTTGTATTAGGACTCGTATTAAAATAACTAATATCTACTAAAATTGAAGAGACTCCATCCCAAATAAAAGGAGTATTAAAAATATGTGTATTCCAACCAGCTGCTGTTGAAATTGATTGAGAATTAAAAACAGTAGTAGTAGCATCGTTTAAAAAAAAAGAAGGAGCAGAATTTACAAATTTAGTAGAAGATGTATGTCCTAATTTTATTGTAAAGGCCTGATACGGACTTGTACTTCTTTTTGTCGTCACAAACAAAGAAAGTGATGTTAAAATATCTGTCCCCATGCTAGCCATTTCAGAAGGCTTTATAAACATTTGCCAACGAGCACTCTTATTCGATCCTTGGTATGGACTTAATTCATCTTTTTGATTTGCATCTGATGAATTCCCTGAACCTAACGTCAATGTTTCCGATGCTCCGCAAAACCAATTCCCACCTGTCAAAGTAAGACTGCTATTTAAATCAAGATTACCTTCCATAAATCTATTTCCTCCATTAGTTGCGGAAACAGCACCATTGTACTGAGATTTCATAACAATTTGATCTCCAGAAGATGCTGAATATATAAACGCACCGTAAAAAACAAACGTCCCTGAATTTGAGGCAGAAATAGCCGTAGTTGAAGAGCCTGCATAAGAAATCATCGTACTACTGCTTGTATTAGATCCCATTGTAAAAGCTCCTGTAACTGAAATTGGTGCTGCAAAACTTGAAGTTATCGCCGTAGAGGCATTCCCTAATCCTAATGTACCCAAACCTGTAACTGCAGCATTGCAATTGAAGTTAAAAGCATTTCCTGAAGTACCAATAGAAATATTACCTCCAACGGATAAAGCACTTGCTATTGTAACAGTGTTACCAGTAGAAGATGATACTATTGTTAAGTTTGAAGAAAAGCTGGTTGCGTTTATGGTTGTTGTAAAAGATGAACCTCCGTTTGTTAAAGACAATGAATTATATGCTCCAGAAGGAACGGTAAGAGGATAATTAATAAGAGATGCCGGAACAATAATATTATCAGTTGAATTTGGGACTCTGTTTAAATCCCAATTTGCTGCAGTTGCCCAAGCTGTACTTGAACTACCGTCCCATGTAATAGTTGCAGGGGCAGTCTCATAAAAACGTATAAAATCTAAATTAGCTGCTCCTGAATTTCCTCGAACTCTAAAACCAAAATAATAAGTCCCTGTTACTGTTGGAACAAATGATGATGAAGTACTAACAGTTGTGCATGAACCTGGATTCGCAGTTGTTGACAACATATTTGTTCCGCCAGTCATCGCTGCTACAGTTTGTGCAGTCCCAGCGTATATATCAAAAGTTTGCGTGTTTTTATGACTAAGAGTAATTGAATAAGAATAATTAGCTGTCAATGTAAAACTTTGAGAAATTACAAAATCATCATTCGAAGCATCAGCTGCTATTCTAGCGTGATTAGCATCACCTCCACAAGCATTTGGAGAACCTTGATTATACAACATATTCCAACTAGTAGCCGAAGCATTCGAAACTGCCAACCAACCAGTTGAACTGACAAATTGTTGAGTATTAATTAAAGTTTGAGAAAACGAAGTTATACTGAATACACAAAACGTTAAAAAAGTTATAATTAATGAAGGTGTATTCAATTTTCTTGGAACAATAAAGTTTAATGAAATCATAATATAGTTTTAATAGTAGTAATCAACACATCAAAAATACATCAATGACAGTTCTAATTAAAAAAATCTACGGCTGCGGTTACTTATAAAAGTGAATTGTAAAAACATAAGGTAAATGGATAGAAGGCCACATATTAAAACCTATTTAAAATCAATAAAAACAAGGTTTAAGCCATTTTTAAAAACATTCCAAGATTTGGTGAATGGTTAGCAAATTATTCTACTTTTGAAGCTGTAATCTCAAAATAAAAGGGAATTTCACAAAAAATATTTTTAAATTTTTTAAATGAAATCAGTCAAAATTTACACCTGAAATTTTTATTTGAGTTCTTTTATAAATTGTATTTTCTCTTCTGAACAATTAATAACCTCTTTATATTTATTTAATACAAGTGAATCATTATCACATTTTCTATACATTGAGTTAAATTAAAGGCCATTATTCTACTTATTAGAAAGTACCTTTTTTTTTACTTATAAATCTCACGTAACTGTTTAAAACAGTAAATTCAATTATTAAAAAAGAGATTTATTTGGTTTTTAAAATCAGAAATTAAGCATTCCGCACATAAAAAATCTATAAGACTACTACATCAAAGAAATTTAAAAAAATACAGAATGCTTAACTCTACTACTACTTATACTACTTATACTACTTATACTACTTATACTACTTATACTACTTATACTACTTATACTACTTATACTACTTATACTACTTATTTTAAAAGAATTGAAACATTTCCCTTAGCCGATTTTTGCAAATCATCATTATACTCAATTATATAATAATAAGAATCTACAGGTAATGGATTGCCTTTGTAGCTTCCTTCCCAACTATTGTTTTCATAAGTTCCTTTAATCGATTCAAAAATTAAATTTCCCCATTTATTATAGATATAAACATTACTATTTGGATATAATACATCTAGCCCTTTTAAAATCCATTTATCATTTATATTATCATTATCTGGTGTGAAAGCAGTCGGTATTTCAATTTCACAAACATCAATTTGAATATTTATACTTGAAAGATCACTTTCACAGCCATCCACTGTTTCACTTACATAATAAGTCGAAATCCCAATGGAATTAGATGGTGTAAATAAACTACCAGACATTATTGGAGCTAAACCGCTTGAATTTGAATACCAATTGAAACTTCCACTATTTTGCGAAGTAACTTCAATTGCAGGAATAGCAGAATAGGAACAATAATTTAAATCATTAATTAACATTGGTTCACTTGGTTTTTCAATAACTATGATGTTGGAAGAAACAGATTTTTCGCATCCATTTTCAGTAACTGAATATATAACATTAGTCACTCCTGGATTTAAACCACTTAAAACACCAACGTTATTCATACCAGCTATATTTGTTAATGAACTTGTCCATAACCCATTTGTATTTGTATTAGATAAAGTAATTGCAGAACCTTCACACACTGTTATTGGACCTTCTATTGATGACACTACTGGATAATCATTTACAGTTAACGATCCCGTGAAATTAGTCGATATAGTATCTGAAATAACACATTCTAAATTGTTTATTATAACACAAGTTACAACATCATCATTTGACAAAGCGGTCGTTGAAAATAAATTACTATTTGTTCCAACATTTACTCCATTTAATAACCAGTGATATATTAATGAAGTCCCACTATTCAACGTTAGGGCTGTAAATTCAATATTATCTCCCACACAAAGTACATTATCAGCATCACTCGAAGTAATAGAAACTATTGGAATAATTAATTCATTCACAGTTGTTACAATAGATGTACTTTCAACAATTAAAGGATAAGCACATACTGAACTAGAAGTTAAAACACATGTTAAAACATCACCATTTACAAGATTATTTGATGAAAAAGTGATTGATCCTGTCCCAACATTGACACCATTTAATTTCCATTGATAAATTGGAGATGATCCTTGATTAGTTGGAATTGCAGTGAATACAACATTACTTCCTGAGCAAATAGAATTGTCGCTATCACTTGAAACAATTGAAATAGTTGGAACAATTATAGAATGTACATTAATAATTATTGATAAACTAGAAGCATTCAAAGGAGAAGCACATAAAGAACTCGAAGTTACAACACAAGTAATAACATCACTATTAATTAATCCAGTAGATGAATATGTAGTTGAGTTAGCACCAACATTAATTCCATTTACTTTCCATTGGTAACTAGGTAAAGTTCCTCCATTTGTTACATTAGCGATAAAAGAAATATTCGAACCTGCACAAATTGTATTATCAGCATCATTTGAAGAAATAGAAACACTTGGAACTAAAACAGCATTCACAATAGTTGTTAAGGATGAACTTGATGCTGTCAAAGGAGAAGCACAAACTGAATTCGATGTTAAAACACACGTAAAAACATCATTATTAATTAATCCAGTGGATGAGTGAGTGGATGAATTTGAACCAACATTCACACCGTTTAATTTCCATTGGTAAGAAGGTAAAGTTCCTCCATTTGTTGCAATAGCTGTAAAAGTAACACCTGTTCCTGAACAAATTGTATTATCTGAATCGCTTGAAGTAATTGAAACACTTGGAACTAAAACAGTATTCACAATAGTTGTAATTGATGAACTAGTTGCTATTAAAGGCGAAGCACAAACTGAATTCGATGTTAAAACACAGGTAACAACAGCGTTATTCAATAATCCAGTTGTTGAATATGTTGATGTGTTCGAACCAACATTGACACCGTTAAGTTTCCATTGATAAGAAGGTAAAGTTCCTCCATTGGTTGCAACTGCTGTAAAAATAACACTTGTTCCTGAGCAAATTGTATTATCTGAATCACTAGAAGTTATTGAAACACTTGGGACTAAAACAGTATTAACAATTGTTGTTATTGCTGAACTAGTTGCTGTAAGAGGTGAAGCACAAACTGAATTCGAGCTTAAAACACAGGTAACAACATCATTATTCAATAATCCAGTTGTTGAATAAGTAGATGTGTT